>JBASAN010000069.1:0-5153 GCA_049650625.1 Ornithinimicrobium sp. | reverse complement strand
GGCGCACGCCGGCCAGCGTCTGGTGATCGTGACACCGACCATGAAGGCCGCGGACGTGGCCACACGCGAAACGGGTGCGGAGGGCCGCTCGGCCGCCTGGCTGATCCTCCAGCACGGGTGGCGCTGGGACGACGACGGCCACTGGTCCCGCCAACCCGACCCGAGACCCTGCGCCTCGGCCCACCTTCGACCCGGGGACCTGCTCGTGGTCGATGAGGCCGGCATGCTCGACCAGGACACAGCCCGCGCGCTGCTCTGCGTCGTCGACGAGGCCGGCGCCAGGATCGCCCTGGTCGGGGACCGCTGTCAGCTCCCAGCCGTCGGCCGCGGGGGTGTCCTCGACCACGCCATCGCCTACGCCGATCCCGCCACCGTGGTCACCCTGGAAACGGTGCACCGCTTCACCGACGAGGCCTACGCCGCCCTGAGTCTCCGCATGCGTGGAGCCGACCAGCCCGGCGAGGTGTTCGATCAACTCCTCGCCAGGGGCCAGGTCGTCGTCCACCTCACCGACGTCGAGCGAACAGAAGCCCTCGCCCGACTCGGTGCAGCCGGCAGCCTGGTCGTGGCCGACACGCGCCAGCAGGTAGCCGACCTCAACGGGGCTATTCGCGAGCATCGCCGCGGCCGCGACCCGTCCGACGGCAGTTCCCTCACGGTGACCACGGGCCGCGGCGAGGTCCTCGGGGTAGGCGACCGGGTCGCAACGCGCCTCAACGACCCCGTCCTCCGCGTGGCGAACCGGCAGACATGGACTCTCGCGAACGTGGGCAGCAACGGTTCGGTCACGCTGCACACCTCCGGACGAGATCAGGTCGTCCCCGCCGAGTACGCCCGCGAGCACCTCGAGCTCGCTTACGCCACCACCGTGCACGGAGCCCAAGGCGAGACCGTCGCCCGAGCCCACGTCGCGCTGACGGACTCAACCGGCGCCGCAGCGGCGTACGTCGCCATGACCCGCGGCCGCGCCACCAACACCGCACACCTGGTCGCGGACAGCGTCGAGGGAGCCAAGCAGCAGTGAATCGACATCTTCGCCAGGAAGCGGGCGGACCTCGGTCCAGCACGCGCGCGCAGCAACGCGCTGGAGGACATCGAACGGTACGGCCCGGCCATGGGACCGGTGGAGCCGCGCCGCGCGGGACCCCGGAGGCCCGAACACGAACGGCGCGGCCCAGCGCGTCACCTGCAGGGCCACGACCCGTCGAGACGGCGCTGACAAGCCGAACTCGAGCAACTTTCGGGGGTGCACCCGCTGACCTGCGCCGATGCCGCGCCGACCCAGGTGCCCCCCGTGCTCTCGAACCCCGCGACAACGGTTCGGGGAACAGGTTGGGGTACACCCCTCTCCCATGATGACCGGCGTAGGTCGATGCCCACCGTCAACCGATCACGAGGAACGAACCATGACCGCGAATCTGATACCCCGACACCCCGCTCACCGTCTCCCGGACGCCGGGGACGAGATGCTCAGCCTCCAGGAAGCCAGCGTCTTCCTGCGCGTCCCCGAAGGGACCCTGCGCTACTGGCGCCACCTTGGCGCCGGTCCTCACAGCTTCAAGGTCGGCCGCCATGTCCGCTACTGGCGCGCCGACCTCATCCTCTGGCTCTCGGAGCAGACAAACCGTCCTCAGCGCGACCGCTGACCCTGCCGACCGTCGGACCCCAGAGAGACGATGGAGCAATCCCGGGAGGAGCATCACCATGGCCGGAAACATCGCCAAGCGAGCAGGCGGCAAGTGGCGGGCGCGGTACCGCGACGAGTCCGGCAAGGAGCACTCGCGACACTTCGACCGCAAGATCGACGCCCAGCAGTGGCTGGACCAGGTCACCTCAGCAGTGGTCACCGGCACGTACGCCGACCCCCACCCAGGCCGGCCGGATCACGTTCGCAGCATTCTTCGGCGACTGGTCGGCCCGCCAGGTCTGGGCACCCGGCACCGTGGTCGCGATGTCCCTGGCTGCGAGATCCGTGCCCTTTGCCGGCAAGCCGATGAAGGATGTCCGGCGCTCGGACGTGGAGACCTGGATCAAGCAGATGAACGCCGCCGGGCTTGCCCCCGGAACGACCAGGACGCGCTACGTCAACGTCAGGTCCGTGTTCCGCGCCGCAGTGAAGGACCGGGTGATCGGCTCCGACCCGACCGACGGCGTACGCCTCCCCCGCCGCCGTCGTGCGGACGTCGCCATGTCAATCCCCACGCCGGAGGAGGTGGGGCAGCTGGTGGCCGTGGCCGACGAGCAGTTCCGGCCCTTCATCGCCCTGTGCGCCTTCGCCGGACTCCGGCTCGGTGAGGCCGCGGGAATCCAGGTCGGCGACATCGACTTCCTCCGCAAGTCGCTCAAGGTCTCCCGCCAGGTGCAGCGCGTCAACGGCGGCGGAATCGACGTACGAGCGCCGAAGTACGGCTCAGAGCGCGTCGTCTACCTCGCCGAGAGCCTCGTCAACGTGCTCGCCGAACACGTCGCCTCTCACGGCACCACGGGTACGGATCGGTGGCTCTTCGCCGGCGAGGGCGACGACCCGCCGCACCAGAACACCGTCGGCTACTGGTGGCGCAAGACGCTACGCGACGCCAGCCTGTCCGGCATCAAGCTCCACGACCTGCGGCACTTCTACGCCTCCGGGCTGATCGCTGCCGGGTGCGACGTGGTGACCGTGCAGCGCTCGCTCGGCCACGCGAAGGCGACCACGACCCTCAACACCTACGCCCACCTCTGGCCGACCGCCGAGGACCGCACGCGCAAGGCAGCGGAGTCGATCATGTCCGCATCGCTCGGCGAGCGAGTCGAAGAGCTCGTGCCGATACGGGGGCAGAGATAGGTCAGGTGATCAGACCACCCTCTGTCCAGCGGCCCCGACCACGCCCGTCCCACCCCGCAGACTTGATCGGTGATGGGTCGTTACCAAGAGCGCCCGTCGCTGGGTAGGTCATCTTCAATCTCACGCTGAACATCCCGTTCAGCCGACTTCGCCATGTCGGCGTAAAACAGCCTCTCGATAGATCCCGCCGGCAAGTCCTTCGCAATAGCTCGAGACCTATCTCGCTGTTCAATGGTCTCCGGGAACGGCTCTCCGGGGGTGCCGCTCCGAACACCGGAGGTGGTGGCGGACCACAGTGCCCCCATCATCTGTTGGCGCACCTCATCGCCGAGCTTGTCAGCCGCGTGCAACGCAATACGAACAAAGTCGGGTTGGTCCCAGATGAAGGTCCGGGGAGCTTCGTGGAGAACCGCTGCTACAGCGCGTATCGCGTTCTCGGTGCCACCGGCGAGAGCATTCCCAAGAAGATCCAGCACCTGATTGTCGTACTCGACCGCCACGGCACGGAAGAGGTCGGCGCCCGTCTTGCGCCGGGGCCATGAGTCCAAGTTCTCCGCGATCCAGACCAGAACCCCGCTCAAGCTTGCGAGGAACGCTGGAGTGTCTCGGATCTGCAGGCCCTTGTCCCAGGAGTACGGGAGCGCGTCGTACTCGCGGAGCGAGTTCAGCCCCTCGGCAAGCTCGATCCGCTCCTGGAGAAGCCGAACAACCCACTCCGGGTCCGTCTTCGATCGATCCGCAAGCGCCTCTAACACCGAGTACTCGCCAATGCCGGGCAGTTGAACGAGATCGCTGCGAATCAACTCGAGCTCTGTGTCGGAGAAATCGTCCCACGAGATGCCGTCATCGAGGCGAAATGACATGAAGAATTCGTTGGCCAGGCTTTGGCTATCTCCAAAACGGAGGCGTCCGAGCAAACGGATCGCCTCTGCCTTCTGGGTTCGCGTCAACAGTTGAGCCGCTCGGACTACGTTTCGTCGTATGACAATGTCGGCGTCGGAAGCCAGTTCAAGCAGCAGATCGAGCTCT
Source organism: Ornithinimicrobium sp. (assembly GCA_049650625.1). Taxonomy (GTDB): domain Bacteria; phylum Actinomycetota; class Actinomycetes; order Actinomycetales; family Dermatophilaceae; genus Ornithinicoccus. The sequence continues at coordinate 1,300 of JBASAN010000069.1, read as the reverse complement.
CCGGAATCGAGCTGGCGGTGGCCTCGGTTCCAGCCGACCGCCTGGCCTACGGCCCGTCGGCGATCTAGTGACGAGCTGGCGAGCAAGCCCCGGATCTCCTGCAGCGCCGCTGCGGGATCGTGCTCGGCGAGAGCGCTGAGTATGACAGGGAGAGTCGGGTCGAGATCGGTACCTCCACACGATGTGCGCAGTTTCGCCAGCATCGCGAGCGCAAGGGACGGGCGAGCCTTGACTAGGCTCGCCACCAAGGGTCCCGGATGGCCTTCAGCCGGACCAAAGACTTCCCGATCGGCCCTAAGCCGAGCAATCAGGAGTTCGACGACTTGGTCGTCGGTGTGGGACGTAAGAGCATGACTCACCTTTTCGATGAGTTCGAGGCGCTTGGCTTCCATCGCCGCGAAATCGTCGCCGCGGTCGCGCACAAGGCGGCCCCAGCCGTCATGGATCATGAGCCCAAGCAACTCCTCGACGCCGTCCGGGAGCGACTCCACGGCACGTTTGGCAGCCTCGTGCGTCGGGCCGGACCCGTAGCTATCGTGCCAGAACAGGGCATCGCGCACGGCGACGAGAACGGCGGGGTCGAGACCTCCAGCCGCCGCTTTAGTGCCGAGGCGGTCGATGGTCTCGAGGATTCCGGGGACCCACCCGGCCCTTTCCTCCTCCGACACCTGGCGCCCGAAGGTCCCCTTCGGGAGTTGCACAGCGGACTTCAGGAGCTTGGCTGCGGCTCCTGAACGCCGCAGGTCGGGGGAGTCCAGTTCCTCGAAGGCCAGGTCAATGACACGCTGCCGGACCCTCATGATGGTCTGCGGTTTCAGCGCGAACGGCTGAAAGGTGATCGTGTAGCCGCGGACGGTCGAGTCGTCTCCTTCCGTCGCAAGCATCGGTTCGAGAACGTCAAACGGAGACAGCTCCTGCCCATCGGCGAACCATGTCGAAGCAATATCGACGATCAGATTGTTGAACCAGATCGGCTTCCCGACACTTAAGTCAGCCAGTTCGCGCAGGACCCGAAGCGGATGACTCGGACGCGGGTTAGTAGGGCGTACATCACCCTGTGCCAGCTCCCACAACTGCGAAAGGGCACCCGGAAGCGTTTCCTCGGTCAACGCCGCGAGCTTGATCGCAGACGGCAACGCCTCAATCACTCTGCTGTAGTCCGCGGTAAGCAGACTTCGCCAAGCGGCATGCTCACCGTCGAGGCGGTCTGTTGGGTTGTCAATGAGCCAGCGGGTTAGCTCGAGCGCGCGCGTGGGCTGGAAGTACGCGACTTTGGCCAGCGTCTCGGCGAGGGTGTGCC
>JBASAN010000068.1:0-3398 GCA_049650625.1 Ornithinimicrobium sp. | reverse complement strand
CGTTGTCCCAGAACGGGACACACGCCTTCGCTTCAAATCCGTACACGACTCCGCCAGCCGGCAAGTGCGTCTCCGGGTCGGTAGTCATCACCGCAGCGGCGTCGTAGCGGGCGATGCGCATCATGCCGTTCGCAATCGCCTCGCATACTTCAGTACCGGTAGGACCGACTGCTGGACGTCCATGATCACGTCACGGGCGGCAGTGAAGTCGGCGATACTCACCCGTTCACGGTAGATCACCGCCCGTGCCGTCGGCCATCCCTCGTTTGCGGGGCATTCGTCCTCGATCGAAGGAGAAGGTCCGCCCACTGAGGGGATGGCGGCGCGGCCGCGGGGGACCCTACCGTCGTCGGATGACCCTTCAATCACCAACACTCGTGGCCCACGACGAGGTTCTACATCGTCGCTGGCGAGGTGTGGTTTCAGTGCGGGGATGCGGAGGCCGTTCACGGTCCAGGGGCACTGGCATGGCTGCCGCGCAGACGTCCACACACGTTCCAGATCCGGTCCGATACCGCTCGAGTCCTCCAAGTGACGACCCCCGCGCAGTTCGAACGCTTCGTGGCAACGTTGGGCGCGCCGACCGACGAACCCACCTTGCCCGAACCGGAGGAGATCGACGCGGCCCACGTCGCAGACGTCTGCGCTCAGTTCAACATCCAGGTGCTCGGCCCACCACCGGCGCCTTTCGGCGACTGAGATCCACATGGACCTCGGTCGTCGTTCGCGCGACGTGTGGACCCTGCTTGAAGACGCGCACGCGCCACAGTGTCACCGTCTCCTCCTCCGGCCTAGCCACTGGGGGCGGGACCGCCTTTGACGCAAGCCCTCGTTTGACGAGCCCGAAGTATGGGCCCTATCCGGTTCAGGCCCGGATGTGCTGGTCTGGCGGTGGGTCCAGTGGGACACTCGGGCATGAACAAGCGTCCGCATTGGGTGCTGGCCGGGTTCGTCGCTGTCGTCTTCCTGATCGTGTTGATCGCTGTCGCGGTGCGCGGCAGCCAGCCGTCGCAGGATCTCGACGTGGCCACTCCGGAGGGGACCGTGCAGGCCTTCCTGCGCGACGTCTTCGATGACGACCTGGAGCAGGCTGCGACCTACCTCGACCCCGACGGTGAGTGCACCCTGGAGGACCTACGCCAGGAGTACTACCAGGACGCCGGACGGGTCGTGCTGATCGACACCGACACCTCGGAGTCAGTGGCACGGGTCGCGGTTGACGTGGTCTATCCGAGTGAGCCGCTCGACACGGACGTCTACACCGAGCGGCAGACCTACCGGCTTGCCTCGACCGCAGATGGCTGGGTGTTGCAGGGGACTCCGTGGCCTCTGTTCGTATGCGGGGACGGACCCTGATGGCGGTCCGCCGTTTCTTCCAGTACATCCTGCTGTATGCCCTACTGGCCGTGGCCGCGGCGGGATTGGTCGGGTTGCTGACTCCGTTGCTCGAGCGATCTGCGACCCTCGTCGAGCAACTCGCCGAGCTGGCACGCTCGATCACCTTCACCGTCATCGGCGTTCCGCTCGTGACCGGGCTCGCGCTCTGGACCCGGCGACGGATCATTCGTGACCCCCAAGAGGTCCGTTCCCTGGGCTGGGCCACCTACCTCACGGTCGCGTCGCTGACTGCCCTGGTGGCCTCGATGGTGGCGCTCTTCAGCGTGCTGGAGTGGATCGTCGGGGTGCAGGACTACTCGGCCTCGGCCTTCGCCATGCTGCTGGTGTGGGGGCCTTTGTGGCTGGCTCACTGGCGGATCGGTCGGCGCGTGACCCCCGACGCTCGTGTGCAGCTGCTGGTGCTGGCTGGCTCGGTGATCGGACTGGCAACCGCTACGGCCGGGCTGTCCGCGCTGCTGACGACATCGTTGGAGTCGCTGCTCGGGGTGAGCGATGAGGCGCTCATCGTGATCGGCGGGGACCCGACCAGGACGGCAGGCGTGCAGCTTGTCATCGGCGGTGCGGTGTGGTTGGTGCACTGGGTCGGGGCGGGCTTGGGCTCTCGACGCGGCACGTTGTGGTCCGTCTACGTGCTGCTGATCGGTGCAGCGGGTGGATTGTTGACAGCGCTCGGGTTCGCGAGTGCCGTTGGCTACCAGTCGCTGGTGTGGCTGGTGGGCGATCCAGAGACCAGCGATGCCGAGCGGCACTTCGTGGCCCTGCCTTCGCTTGTCGCCGTGGCCGTCGTCGCCCTCGTCGTGTGGTGGTATCACCGCGCCATCTTGACCGCGCTCGAGATGTGGGGTCGCTCGGAGCCTCGACGCGTTTACGACTACCTCATGTCGGCCGTCGGCCTGGTGGCCGCGGCTGCGGGTTTGACGATGATGCTGGTGGCTGGTGTCGAGGCGCTGGCCGGATCGGCAGACGTGCTGCTCGGCGGCGGCGCCATCAACGCGTTGTTGGCGGCTCTGACCCTGCTGCTGGTCGGCGTCCCAGTGTGGTGGATCCACTGGCGCCGGTGCCAACGCGCTGTGGCCGAAGACCCCTCGCGAGGGGAGCTGTCATCCTGGACCAGACGCACCTACCTGCTGCTCCTGTTCGGGGCCTCCGCGGTTGTCGCGGTGATCGCTCTGCTCGTCGGGGTCTACCGGGTGGTCGACGATGGGCTGAGCGGCGAGCTGAAAGCCGAGACGCTACGCAGCACGCGGTTCGCCTTCGGTCTGCTGGTCACCACCAGCACCATCGCCGTCTACCACTGGACGATCTACCGAGCCGATCGCCACCGGATGCCTGATAGCGACGAGGAAGCCCCAGCGGGTGTAACGCCTGCGCAACCTCGGTGGGTGCTGCTGGTCGGCCCGGCGGACTCTGAGCTCGCCCAGGCAGTCTCCACCCGGATCGGCGACGACGTGCAGGTCGCTCGGCCGGTGGAAGCGGCAGAAGGCACTTGGGGCCTGGACGAAGTCATGCAGGCCGTCGAGGACGCTGGACCTGGAGACCTGGTCGTCCTTGCCACTCCGGAAGGTCCACGGGCACTACGAGTGGACCGCGCGACCGCCGACCGCCCGTAGCGACGGCTAGGCCAGCTCGATCAGGTCTTGGTAGTCGCGGCCGTAGAGGTCTTCCACTCCGTCGGGCAACAGCAGCACGCGCTCCGGCTCGAGGGCGCTGACCGCGCCCTCGTCGTGCGAGACCAGGACCACAGCACCGCTGTACGAGCGCAGCGCGCCGAGCACCTCTTCCCGCGACGCGGGGTCGAGGTTGTTGGTGGGCTCATCGAGCAGCAGCACGTTGGCGGCCGAGACCACGAGCATGGCCAGCGCCAGCCGGGTCTTCTCCCCACCCGACAGCACGCCGGCCGGCTTCAGCACATCCTCACCGGAGAACAAGAACGACCCGAGCACCTTGCGCGTCTCGGTCTCGTCCAGGTCGGGCGCCGCGGTCTTCATGTTGGCCAACAC
>JBASAN010000067.1:0-1501 GCA_049650625.1 Ornithinimicrobium sp. | reverse complement strand
GCAACTGCTTCCACTAGGCGGGGTCGGTCCCCGGCCTACCGATCAGGACCTGACGATGAACAGGACCCAGATCCCCTGAACGCGATCGATACGACCCCTTGACCTCGCCACCGCATTCGACGACGCTCGTCGTCATGCCGAGTCGACGCCCGAAGGGCGAAGGGTCGATTCACCAGCGCGCAGACGGCCGATGGGTCGGGCGTCTTTACTACGAAGACGGCGTCACAGGCCTCCCCAAGCGCGCACAGGTCACTGGCGCAACGAAGAGAGAAGTGAGCGCTGGACTGCGTGAGATCACCGGTCGCGTGCAGGCCGGGACCGCGGCGCGCGACGACTCAGCTCCGTTTGGCACGTTCGCAGCACGGTGGCTGGAGTCGAGCCTGCCGACCTCCAACCGCAAGGCAACGACACAGCTGCTGTACGCCGGCCTGGCCCGCAACCACATCATCGGCAGCGACCTGGCGAAGCTCCCTATCAAGAATCTGCGACCTACGTCTGTCGAACGATTCATCACCCAGTTACGAGCCAAGGGTCTTTCAGACTCCTCGGTCCGACAGATTTACACCGTCGCACGAGCGATCGGCGACGACGCCGTCCGTGACGGGCTGATGGCACGCAACCCCTTCTCGTCGGTTCGGCGGCCACGCGTTACGCAGGCGGAAGCCAAGTTCCTTCAGCCATCGGAGGTGCACGCGCTGCTTGGGGCAGCGCGCGACTCCCGCTACCACCCGGTCTTCGAGTTCCTGATCCACACCGGCATGCGCCGCGGTGAAGCCCTCGCCCTTCGGTGGCGAGACGTCGACGTGCGCCAGCAACTGGTGCGGGTACGAGGAACCTTGGCGCGGATCGACGGCGAGCTCCAAGTGTTGGAGCCGAAGTCCGCGAAGTCGCGCCGCACCATCCCGCTCTCTGAGCCGGCACTTGCTGTCATCGAGCGAGTTCGTGAGCGCACCACCATGGAGCGAGCCAACGCCGCAGAGCTCTGGGTCGACAGCAACTTCCTCTTCACCACTGCGATCGGTGAGCCCAGCGATCCCAGGAACGCGCTACGGGCCTTCACCGTGGCCGCGCGACGGGCCGGTCTGGAAGGTGCGGGACTGCACACGCTTCGACACTCGGCAGCCTCGGTCATGCTCTCCGAACGAGTGCCGCTCAACGTCGTGTCCCAGATCCTGGGGCACTCCGGCATCGCCATCACTGCTGACGTCTACGGCCACATCGCACCCGACGTCTCCCGCAACGCGCTGGACGTCCTCGGATCAGCGCTGACGCTGTCGACCTCGTCATCACCCAGCGCCCCATGTCCCGAAGATAAGGACGCGCATAAGGACGCGGTAAGAAAAGAGAGCCAACATCAGACTGGCGACTGATCGTCGCACACCCTCTGACCTGCAGTTATTCTTGTCGGGCTGACAGGATTTGAACCTGCGACCCCTTGACCCCCAGTCAAGTGCGCTACCAAACTGCGCCACAGCCCGATGCCCCGTCATCAGCGCAAGAA
>JBASAN010000066.1:0-18459 GCA_049650625.1 Ornithinimicrobium sp. | reverse complement strand
ACCGCGTCTCGTCCCAGGAGTGGGCATAGATCGGACGGCCTCGGGTGTGCCGAGCGGCCGACTCGATCAGGCGCAGCGCCTCGCTGACGGACTGGGTGCCGGACAGGTCGATGCCGTCCAGACCCTGCCCGGTCATCGTCAGGTGGACATGGGCGTCGCAGAACGCCGGGGTCACCAAGGCCCCTGCGGCGTCAACGATGTGGTCTCCCGCCGCCTCGTCCAGCTCCTCCCGGGCGCGAGCTGCGTCGTCCTCGGTCCCCACCCATACGACGGCGTCACCGCTGGTCATCATGGCCGTGGGGGTGGCCTGCGCTCGGTGGAGGTCGCGGCCCGGCTGCTCTGCTGGATGCGTCGACCCGGGGTAGAGGCGGGCGTTATGGATCAGCGTGCGCCGACGGGAGCTCATGACTGAGTAGTCTGCGCGTTCGGTCGTCGAGACTCGAACACGGTCCGAACCCCGGCGTCCGTCCGCACCAGATCCAGGGCCAGCTGCGCGTGGCCAGGCGTGTACCCGTTGCCGATGAGCATGGTCACGTCCGCGGCGAGGCCTTCGGCTCCCAGGGCGGCGGCGGCGAAGTGCGTCGCCATGGAGAAGAAGATGACGGTGCCGCCTTCGGCGGTTGCCAGAATTGCCGACTGCTCGCAGCCTGGGGCGTCCACACACACCACGGTGAGGTCAGCCGGCCCCCCAGCGTCGCTGACGCTGCGGCACAGATTGATGGGGTCGGTGGCATCAGCGACCACGACGCGATCGGCGACGCTGGCCGTGCGCAGCAGGTGCGCCTCACGCTCGTCGCGCACGACGGCGATCCGGTGGCCGGCTCCGGCTCGGCCGGCCGCTGCCAGCGCCAGCACTCCCGACTTGCCGGCGCCGCCGAGGACACACACGGTGGGGGCGGCTGTGCCTTCGTCGCGGCGACGACGTTGCACCAGTTCGGTTACGACGCGCTGGACGAGGGCCGGGGCCCCGCAGACATCCATCACCATCAGCGCCAGCTCGGGGTTGAGGTCGCCCGGCAGTGCCGCTGCGATGGAACGGCCGAAGAGGATGGCGTGTCCGTGGGTGGGCACGTGGTCGCTGAGGCCATCCCAGCGGCGCAGACCGTCGTCGATCTGCAAGGGGGTCAGCGACAGGGAGACCAATGTAGCCACGGGCTCATCCACGCTGAGTCCGAGGGTGGAGGACTCCCCTACCGCGGCCACCCGACCGATCAACATACCTCCGGAGCCGGTGACCGGGTTCTGCATCTTGCCGCGCTCTTCGATGATGGCCAGGACCTCCGCGCGCACCGCTCCGCCGTTCACTCCTGAGCCGACGATGGTGTGCTTCTCGGCCAGCTGTCGGTAGGACGCCGCATCGAGGTGCAGAGCCTCGACCTCGATGACCACCTCATCGCTGGCCAGCAGACGTGGGGTCGGGTCGAGGCGCCACGCCTGCTGCGGCAGGACCGAGGTGTCCGACCCCAGCACTCGGTGCAGCCCGAACGGCGAGCCAGTCGACATACGTCCTCCTGATTGGCGTTCTGACAAGAAATCATCCGGCGTGTCTTCCCTTTCGCCGGACGATCTACGTAGCATTGCAGGTATGGCCGCAAAGATCGAGCAACCGTACCGCTACCAGCAGCGCGAGCTGGTCGAGCCGGACTGGACCCGCTACCCCGGTTGGCGCGACGTCACCGCCGAGCAGTGGGCGGATGTGCAGTGGCAGCGCTCACACTGTGTCAAGAACGTGGCCCAGCTGCGCGACCTGATGGGCCCGCTGCTCGCCGACGACTTCTACGCCGACCTCGAGCGCGACCAGCGCGAGCGGGCGACGATGTCGATGTTGCTGCCGCCACAGATGCTCAACACGATGGTCAGCGAGATGACCTGGGGGTCCCACGGGGACGCGGGTCGTATGCCGAGCGCCGGGGCCGACTTCACGGCCGCCTTCTACGCCGACCCGGTGCGCCGATACATGCTGCCGGTGTTCTCGGACCGACGGGCCGACTGGCCCTCGCACCCGTTCGCGGCCCGAGACTCGCTGCACGAGCACGATATGTGGGCCACCGAGGGGTTGACCCACCGGTATCCCACCAAGGTTCTGGCAGAGCTGCTGCCCACCTGCCCGCAGTACTGCGGGCACTGCACCCGGATGGACCTGGTCGGCAACTCCACTCCGACGGTGCTCAAGCTGAAGATGGCCGGCAAGCCGGTGGACCGTCAGCAAGCCATGCTCGACTACATCGCGCGCACTCCGACCGTGCGTGACGTCGTGGTCTCGGGGGGCGACGTGGCCAACATGCCGTGGAAGAACCTCGAGGCTTTCCTGGACAAGGTGCTGGACCTCGACCAGATCCGTGACATCCGGCTGGCGACCAAGGCCCTGATGGGTCTGCCGCAGCACTGGCTGGCACCCGACACCGTCGAGGGGGTTGCCCGTGTGTCGGCCAAGGCCCGCTCCCGCGGAGCGGGTCTGGCCATTCACACCCACGTCAACGCGGCGCAGTCGGTGACCCCGCTGGTCGCGGACGCCACACGCGCCATGCTCGACGCGGGCGTCCGGGATGTCCGCAACCAGGGGGTGTTGATGCGCGGCGTCAACGCCACCACCGAGGACCTTCTGGACCTGTGCTTCGCGCTCACCGACGGCGCCTCGATCACTCCGTACTACTTCTACATGTGCGACATGATCCCGTTCAGCGAGCACTGGCGGGTCTCCCTGGCTCAGGCACAGCATCTGCAGCACAGCATGATGGGCTACCTGCCCGGCTTCGCTACTCCGCGGATCGTCTGCGACGTGCCGTTCGTCGGGAAGCGCTGGGTGCATCAGGTCGACAAGTACGACACCGAGCGGGGCATCTCCTACTGGCGGAAGAACTACCGCACCTCCATCGAGTCCGAAGACGTGGACGTGACCAGCACCGAGTACGCCTACTACGACCCGATCTTCACCCTCCCCCAGAGCGGCCAGGACTGGTGGCGCGAGCACAACGACGTGGCGGCGGCCGACGAACGCGCCTCCGTGGCCGCGGAGAGCTCTCGCGAGGCCTCGGTAGCCCAGCTGGTCTGAGGCTCCCGCCGGTTGCACTCCTGACCGTTGTGCGCGCTCTGTGCATGGTGGCATCGTGCATCGGAGCGCAGATCGGTCATCAGCGCTGGCACTCCCTGATCGGTAACCTGACAGGGTGGGCATCAAGGGGCGAATGAGGCTGGTGGTAGGTGCCACCGGGTTCGCGGGGACGCTGCTGCTGACACAGGTCGGCAGTCTGGGAGGGCCCACTGCTGACAGCGGAGCACCCGTGGTGGCGGAGGTCATGCCTGACTACTCCTATCTCACGGGCGAGGTGTCGAGGGCGGCTCCGGGACGGGGGATCGCCCTCTACCAACAGGGATACGGCGTCGAAGTGATGGACTTCCCGCAGGCCGTGCTGCTCGGGGCCGACGGGGCAAGCACCCGCCGCGTCGACTATGCCGAGGGCCGTGGCGGGCCACAGATGCAGGGGGATCCTGCTCCGATGCTCCTGTCTCCGGAGGGCCGCCGGGTGGCTGTGGGCGCGTTCGACACCTCACCCACCGAGCTGGGAGTCGTCAACCTCGAGGATGGCTCCGTCCGCACCCACGATCTTGGTGGTGACCGCTCGGTCCAGCCGCTCGCCTGGTCCATCGACGGTCGTTACCTGGCTCTGGCGGCGACCGCCGAGACCTATAGACCCTATGGAGAGCTGAATCCCCGCCGGTTCCGCGGCGAGGCATGGCTGTTGGACACTGAGTCCGGCGCCCGTCGGTCACTCGGCGACGCTGAAGCCTCCGCCGCAGCATTCTCGACTTCCGGCAATGAGCTTGCGCTCGACCACGGTGGAGAGGTGACCATCGTGAACCTTCGGGGTGAGGAGCTGCGAACCATCGAGATCTCGGCAGGCCTGGCCCTGAACGGCCCGAATGCCTGGTCGCCCGACGACGCGTTGCTGGCCATGACCGATCTCAGTACGGCGCACTGTCAAGCGGCCGTCGATGCCGCGGAGACGTACGACGACGCGACGTGGACTGAATGTGTACGTGACATCGAGGGCATTTCCTTCGTCGCGGCACAGGGTGATGCGTCGACCGCCGTGCCCACACCCATTCGAAGGGCCACCGCAGGTGAGGGATTGGTACTCGGCTGGAGGGGCGACCGGGACGTGGTGGTCCTCGACAACTCCGATCGCGACGTGGACGGGGCGCAGTACTACCTGCGCTCCGTGTCGCTGTCCGATGGCAAGAGTGAAAGCCTGAGCCAGATCACCGGGGCCGGGAACTTCGAGGTCGGCAGCTTCCAGATGGCCTCCGCTCTTGCGCCTGACCTCGAGGTTGTGCCAGCGGGACCGGTCGACCGTGGCCCCTGGCCGTGGACCCCGGCGATCGCGGTTTCCCTGACGGCCGCGTTGATCGCTGGCGTAGCGCTGCGCCTGGGCCGTCGCAGCCTGCCGCTCTAGCATGCCGAGCCGGCTCCGCATACCCACCGCCTGACCGATGTGCTCGCCCTTGGCACCGGGGCACCGTGCAACGGCGCGCACAGCGGTCCGTGGGTAAGCCGTCAGTAGGCTTCAGGAGTGGCGAAACGCAAGAGAGGTGCAGGCACCCCGGCAACGGTGGCGCTGGATGCGGGCGGCGTCGACTATGTCGTCCGGGCCTACGAGCATGACCCCGGTGCTGAGTCCTACGGCGGCGAGGCAGCCCAAGCGCTGGGCGTCGACCCAACCCAGGTGTTCAAGACGCTCCTCGCCCAGACCGACGCCGGGCTCGTGGTGGGCATCGTGCCTGTGAGCGGCAGTTTGGACCTCAAGGCTCTCGCGGCCGCCGTAGGTAGGAAGAAGGCCACGATGGCCAACCCGTCCGACGCGGAGCGCAGCACGGGCTACGTGGTCGGCGGGATCAGCCCCATCGGGCAGCGCAAAGCCCTCCCCACGGTGCTCGACGACTCCGCTCGAGGACACGCCACGATCCTGGTCTCCGGAGGGCGCCGCGGCCTGGACCTGGAGCTGGCCCCGAGCGACCTCGTCGAGATCACCCGAGGCCAGTATGCCCCGATCGCCCGGGCCTGACCGCCAGCTTGTCCTCCGTAGCCGTTCAGGCAGGCGGGCTGTGGGTCAGACCCGGTCGCGCCAGTCGTGGTTCTGGCTGAAGCCGAGCACCTCACGGGCCTTTCGGTTGGACATCAAACTTTCGAACTCACCTAGCTCCCCGTTGACCGGCACCCCGGGGAAGAACTGCTCGGCGAGCTCTGCCGCGCGCAGGTGGGACACGTTGGTGTCGTTCGTGGCGTTGAAGACCTGATACCCCAAGCCGTCGGTGTGCAGCGCTCGGTCGACGATCTGACCCAGGTCTCGCGCGTCGACGTAGTTGAAGGCGTTGCGACGCCTCATCCCGGGGTCGGCCAGGTAGTCCGGTAGTTTCGCGTAGTCGCTGTCGTCCCAGACGTTTCCGATCCGCAGCGCGTAGATGTCGGAGCCGGTGCGCTCATGGTACGTCCGACCCGTCGCCTCGTTGCAGACCTTGGACAGGGCGTAGGCGTCCATCGGGGGACGCTGCGGGTCCTCCTCGCGCAGCGGCAGCGACGGGGGGTCGACGATACCGTCGGCGAAGCACACCCCGTAGGTCGTCTCCGAAGAGGCGAAGATGATCTTCTCGACCCCGAGACGGGTCGCCGCCTCGAGGACGTTGAAGGTGCTGACCGTGTTGGTGCGGTAGCACTCGCAGTCGGCGCTGAGCATGATGGCCGGGATAGCCGCGAAGTGCACCACCGCGTCGATCTTCGGCGGGCCATCACCGGCGTCCAACTCCGCGTTGTCGGTGTAGCTGAAGAACGAGCTCCACACCTGACCCGGGTCGGTGAGGTCGGCTCGGATGTCGTGGACGTCGTCGTGCCCCAGCGGCACCAGGTCGACGTTGAGCACGGTGTGGCCCTGGGCGGCCAGGTAGGGCGCGACGATGCGGCCCGCCTTGCCAGACCCACCGGTAAACAGAATGCGCACGGAATTCTCCTTCTTTCAGCGGACGGACGGCATACTCAGGCGTCGTGCGGGACTTCGGGCAGCATGGCCGCCCGGGCCTCCCACGGCGTCGACAAGACCACGGTCGTGTTGGTGCTGCACTGTCCTCGAGCACGAATCGTGGCCAAGAGCTCTTCGAGATCCTGGGGACGGCCCACCCGGATCAACAGGACGTAGTTCTCATCGCCCGCGACGGACCAGCACGACGCGATCTGCTCGATGTCGGACAGCCGCTCGGGTATGTCGTCCGGAGCCGAAGGGTCGAACGGAGCGACCGAGATCAAGGCGGTCAACGGCAACCCCACCGCCGCGTGGTCGATCGTGGCGCGGTAGCCGGAGATGACCCCCGCCTTCTCCAGACGCTTGACCCTCTGATGGACGGCTGAGGTGGATAGTCCGACCGCCTTGCCGAGGTCGGTGAAGCTCATCCGGGCATCCTTGGACAGCAACGTGACGATGTGGCGGTCCAACGGCTCCATGAAGCCCTAGCCTAGTGATCTATGAGCCCGTCTCAGCGCCTGGTCCTCCTCGACACTGCTTCGCTGTACTTCCGAGCGTTCTACGGCGTCAAGGAACCGCAACCCGGGCCGGACGGCACCCCCACGAACGCGATCCGCGGACTGCTGGACATGATCGCCACCCTGGTCACCCGGTTCGAGCCGACCCATGTCGTCTGCTGCTGGGACAACGACTGGCGGCCGGCCTTCCGGGTCGAAGCCATCCCGACCTACAAGGCGCACCGGCTGGTCGAGGGCAGCGATGTCGAGGAGGAGGGCCCGGAGGACCTGGGGGTGCAGGTGCCGATCCTGCGCAGAGTCGTCGAGTCCATCGGACTGCCCGTGCTCGGAGCGGACGGCTACGAAGCCGACGACGTCATCGGCACGCTCACCGACCTACACCGTGGGCGGATGCCCGTCGACATCGTGACCGGCGACCGCGACCTGTTTCAGCTGGTCGACGACGAGGCGCAGATCCGGGTGGTCTACACCGCCCGAGGTGGAGTGCGCAACGCCGATCTGATCACCCAGTCCGAACTGCACGAGCGGTATGCCGTGCCCACCGGCCAGGCCTATGCCGACATGGCCTGTCTGCGCGGGGACACCAGTGATGGGCTTCCGGGGGTCAAGGGCATCGGCGACAAGACCGCAGCCCAACTGATCGAGACCTACGGCTCCCTTGCGGGGGTGCGACAGGCGGTCGACAGTGGTGACTCGGCGATCAAGGGGGCCAAGCGGGCCAACCTCGAGGCCGCTTCGGACTACCTCGACGTAGCGCCGCTGGTGGTTCAGGTGGCTCTGGACGTGCCGCTGCCCGATCGACCGCTCACGCTCCCCCGCGAAATCGCCGACCCCGGCACGTTGAGCCAGGACATCGAGGCCTACGGCATCGGTAACTCCGTCCGGCGGCTGCTTACCGCGCTGACGATCAACCCCTGATCGTCGCTGGCTCTGCGGCCTGCCCGTGCGTGGCCTGTGCATTTGTGTCTCTATAGCAACACAAATGCACAGGCCAAGTGAGCGGTGGCGACTGAGAGTCAGTCGAGGCGATCGGCCGCGACCACCCCGCGCAGCATGGCCGTGCTGGCCCGGTTGGCCACGTCGGCCACAGCCGAGTGCTGTGACTGCCGGGCGGCCTGGCGGACCTGGCCCAACAGGTCGATGATCTGCTTGCACCGCCGCACGAAGTCTCCTGCGGTCAGGTCACTGCCCCGCAGGACCTCCTCGAGGCTTCGACCCGAGGCCCACTTGTGCACCATGGATGCGATGCCCGCGTCGAGTTCGCGGGTCGTGGGCAGCCGGTGGTCGGCTTCGTTGGTCTGCAGCTGGGACCAGATGGCCACCATCTCGTGGTAGGCCTCGGCGGTCTCGACGTTCGGCATGATCACCTCCGAGGTCTCCTCGGTGCGGGGCTCGTGGACAAGCATCGAGATGACCGCGGCCAACGAGGGGGCGTCGAGTCGTTGCCACGTCCCGGCCTTGAGGCTCTGCGCCGCCACCAGGTCGTGCTCGGTGTAGATCCGCCGTAGCTGCTGACCCTGCTCGGTCACCGACTGCCCGTCGCGGCTCAGATATCCCAGCTCGCTGAGCAGGTCGCAGATGCGCTCGAAGGTTCGCGCGACCGTGTTGGTGCGGGTGCCGATGCGCCGCTGCAGATCGTCGGTCTCCCGGCGGAGCCTCCACCATCGGTCCGACCACCGAGCGTGGTCTTCGCGCTCGGGGCACTGATGACAGGGATGCCGCTTCAAGGCCGTCTTGAGTCGGTCGATCTCGGCGGCCGTCTCCGGGTCGGCCTCCGCGTGGGCCTTGCGAGCGTTCTTGGGCCGCTTGTGGGCATCGGCCGGGACCCGGGCTCGCACCGTCGCGGCCAGGTCTCGGCGTGACTTGGCGTTGCGCGGGTTGAAGTTGGGTGGGATGCGCAGGGTGTCCAACGCGGTCAAGGGTTCTTCGAGCTCCGCGACCCCGACCCGGCGGACCTGTCCTTCGCTGGTCAGCACCGTCGGCTCGGGAGCGGAGGTGGTCTTGCGAGGGCTGCGCAGCACGATGGCCATCCCGCGTCGTCGACCACTGGAGAGGTGAACGACCTGCCCTGGCTTCAGGTCCTGCAGCGACTGGGCGATGGAGGAGCGTCGGTTGGCGCTACGTCGCCGGGCGCCTGCCTTCTCCGCGGTGGTGATCTGCTGGCGGATCTGGGCGTACTGCGTGAAGTCACCGAGGTCGCAGGTCATCGCCTCGGCATATCCCTGGAGTGCCTCGGTGTGGCGGCGGACCTGGGTGCTGAGGCCGACTACCGCGCGGTCGGCCTGGAACTGCGCGAAGGAGGCTTGGAGCAGCTCGTGGGCTCGGTCGCGACCGAACTGCGCGACGAGGTTGACGGCCATGTTGTAGCTGGGACGGAAACTCGACTTGAGCGGGTAGGTGCGGGTGGAGGCCAGGCCCGCGACGTCGACCGGATCGACCCCGCGCCGGTGCAGCACGACGGCGTGGCCCTCGATGTCGATCCCACGTCGGCCGGCCCGCCCGGTGAGCTGGGTGTACTCCGCCGCGGTGATCGGCGCGTGCTGCTCACCGTTGAACTTCACCAACTTCTCCAGCACCACGGTGCGCGCCGGCATGTTGATCCCCAGCGCCAGCGTCTCGGTGGCGAAGACGGCGCGGATCATCCCCGCAGAGAAGAGCTCCTCCACAATCTCGCGGAACAGCGGGAGCATGCCCGCGTGGTGGGCGGCGAAACCTCGGGACAGCCCCTCGACGAACTCCGCATACCCCAGGACCGCGAGGTCGGGCTCGCTCAGACCCGCCACCCGGTCCGCGACGGTATGCCGGATCTGGCGGCTCAGGGTGTCCGGCACCAGTCGGGTGCCACGCTGCAACAGCTGGGTCACGGCTGCGTCACAGCCCACCCGGCTGAAGATGAAGGTGATCGCAGGCAGCAGGCCGGCCCGGTCCAGCTCTTCGATGACGTCGGCCCGGCTGGCGCCGTGAGCGGGGGGGCGCCCCGTCCGCATGCGTGAGTCGTCGTGGGAGGAGCGGTCGGAGGGGCGGTCGTGGGACCACCGGTCGGAGCCGCGGGACTTGCCCTTGCGCCCGCGGGGGCCACCGGCGTCGTCGCGGCGCCAGCTCGAGGCTCGCTCGGCGACCGAGATACGTTGCACCAGATCGGGGTTGGTCCGGGTCATCCCGTGGTCGCGCCCGGCCACCGTGCCCGGTGTCTGCACGAAGATGTCGAACATGTCGGTGCCGACCATCATGTGCTGCCACAGTGGCACCGGGCGGTGCTCGCTGACGATGACCTCGGTGTTGCCACGCACGGCGCGAAGCCACTCTCCGAACTCCTCGGCATTGCTGACCGTGGCCGAGAGAGAAACCACCTGCACGCTGTCGGCCAGGTGGATGATGACCTCTTCCCAGACGGCGCCCCGGAAGCGATCCGCGAGGTAGTGCACCTCGTCCATCACCACGAAACCGAGGTTCGCCAGCGTCGAGGAGCCGGAGTACATCATGTTGCGCAAAACCTCGGTGGTCATCACCACTACCGGTGCCTCGCCGTTGATCGAGGAGTCTCCGGTCAGCAGGCCCACCTGGTCGGCGCCGTGGCGCGCCACCAGGTCGTGATACTTCTGGTTCGACAGTGCCTTGATCGGTGTGGTGTAAAAGGCCTTGCGGCCCGTCTGCAAGGCCATCGCCACCGCGAACTCCCCCACGATGGTCTTGCCCGCACCGGTCGGGGCCGCGACCAATACGCCTGATCCGGCGGCGACGGCGTCGATCCCCTGGATCTGGAAGTCGTCGAGCTCGAAGTCCAGGCCAGCAGCGAACTCCCCGGCCGGGGAGCGTTGGCGACGGGCACGCTCGCGCGAGGCGGCATACCGCTGCGCCGGGGACAATTGCTCGGCCTCGGACATACGCCTCAGGCTACGTCAGGCCTCTGCGCCATTCTCTCCGGACGTCGCCGACGGGTCACTCGGGGACGATGACGTCCAAGGACTGCGGCAACATGGAGCAGGTGAGGGGCAGGGGCCCGAGAGGATCACCATCGCCGTATGCCGTGAGCTCGGGGCCGGCCACGGTGACCCTTCGACAACGTTCGATCCGGACGGCGGCGTGTCCTGCGTGCGTGCCGGCGAAGACCGCCCGCAGGAGGCCCACCGCGGCCCACGGGCTGACCTTCTCGATGATGACGACGTCCAGCCACCCGTCGGCGGGGTCGGCGTCCGGCGCGATCTGCATTCCCCCGCCGAAGATCGGCAGGTTGCAGACCGCCACTACCAGCGCGTCGACCTCCAACGAGCCTTCGTCGAGCGTGAGCAGATAGGGCTGAGGGCGCAACTGAGGGATCTCGGCCAGAGTGGCGACGGAGTAGCGGGTTGGACCGAAGAAAGATGGCACGCGTTGCGACCGAGCAGCGATCCGAGCGTCCAGAGCGGCCGGGACGGAGCCGACGACGTAGTCGTGCCACTCGTCCCCACCCGACGTGCCCTCGGCCGAGATGAGGTCGATGGTCCGCCGGTGGCCTCGACGTGCCACCGCGAGGGCTTGGGCGGTGCCGGTCGGGATCCCCAGCGAGCGCACCGTATCGTTACCGCTCCCCGCCGGGATGATCGCCAGTGCCGTGCGAGAGTTGGCGCAGTGACGAGCCGCGATGCGGACGACACCGTCCCCGCCGATGACCAGCACCACGTCAACCCCGTCGTCGACGGCGCGCTGACACGAGTCGTGCGCTTGGGCCACGTCACCGGCGGGCAGCACCTCGACCTCGTGTCCTCCGGCCCGCAGCACGTTGACACCGTGCTCCAGGAGATGCCGGTCCCGACCATGGCCGGAGCGCCGACCGTGCAGGACCGCATACCTCATAGTTCGCTGGCTTCGTCGTCGGCGGTGGCCATCCACTCGGGGTCGGTCTTCCGGCGACGACGCTCGTTGAAGGCGGCCACGCCCACGGCGCACCAGTACAGCCCAAACATGGGTATCGCCAGCGCGAACATGGTGCTGACCTCTGGGTCGGGGGTTGCCATTGCAGAGAAGATCAAGATCCCCAGCAGCGCGAAGCGCCAGCCTGACTTCATGGCTTTGACGGGGAAGAGTCCGATGCTGTTCAGCCCGACCATGAAGACCGGCAGCAGGAAGGCGATGCCGAAGGCGACCACGAAGTAGAGCACGAAGTTGAGCCAGTCGACGGCCGTGAGCACACCCCCGGCGGTGTCCGGCAGGAAGGAGAGCAGGATCGCCGCGGTGCGCGGCAGGGCCCACGACGCGAGGGCGACGCCGGTGAAGAACAGCGGCACTGAGGCCACGAAGAACCAGATCGCCAGGCGGCGTTCGCGCTTCTTCAGCCCCGGCAACATGAAGGCCCAGATCTGCCAGAGCCAGATGGGGCTGGACAGCACCACCCCGACGAAGAACGAGACCCGCAGCTGGAGACCGAACGGCTGCGTGATCGTGGCCGCAGCGTTCAGCACGACCAGAGGGCTCCCGTCCTCACGACTCACATCGGAGATCGGGTTGACGATGATGTCGAAGATCTGCTCGTAGTAGATCCATCCCACCACCGAGCACGCCAGCACGGCGAGTGCCGCCACGATGGCCCGGTTGCGGAACTCCTTGAAGTGGCTGGACAGGGACATCCGGCCCTCAGGATCACGGTTGCGCTGTCGGGAAAGGACCATCGATCGGGCGGAGGAGGCCGGGGACGTCAGCTGTTGCGCTCGTCGGTGCTGCTGTGCTCGACCCCGTCTTGGCGGGCGTCGTCATGGTGCACCGCATCACGGCGGGTCTCCTCGCGGCGGGCCTCATCATGGCTGAGCTCATCGCGGTGGGTCGGCTCGGGACGGTGCACGCCGTCGACCGTGTCCGTGCTGGCTGCGCTGGGCTTGTCCTCGTCCGACTTGTTGCTCATCTGCTCGACCTCGGACTTGAAGATCCGCATCGACCGACCGACGCTGCGGGCGGCATCGGGCAGCCGCTTCCAGCCGACGAGGATGATGATCGCCAAGATGATGATGACCAGCGGCCACCCTTGAAGGTTCCTGAGCACGGTGTTGCCTTTCTTTGCGATCAGGCGTCGAGCGGACGAAGGTGTCCACACGATTGTCGAGTCTACGCTTCAGGGCTGAGATCCATCTGCACGACGGCACTCGATCCAGCACGCACCATGTCGACGAGGTAGGTCGGTCCGGTCACCCTGACGGCGCCGCCGAGGCGCCAGACCAGGCGGACGAGCCAGCGGGGATCCGCCGCGCGCACCTGCACCACCAAGACACCGTCGCTGCGCTTCTCGACGCTTTGCACCGGGAACTGGTCGGTAACCCACGCTGCGGACGGTGAGACCTCCAAGGTGACCAGGGTGTCGCTCTCCTGAGGTTGGAAGACCCCTGACCCGACGGCACGCGGCGTGGCGGAGGGGGGCGGGGTGCCGTCGACGTCCAACACCTCCAGTTGCTCGATGCGGTCCAGACGAAAGAGGCGGACGTCGCGGGCCCGGTGGCACCACGCTTCGACGTACCAGCGACCGTCTACGCTCAGGACGCGCATCGGGTCGACGTCACGCTCGGTGGCTTCGTCACGAGAGGCCACCAGATAGCGCAGGTGCATCCGCGAGTGGCTGGCCAGGGCCGCTCGGATCTGAGTCAGCCGTTCCTGCTGCTGGTCGTCACTTTCGATCATCACGCTCACGCTTCCGGCGGCCACACCGGACTCGCCGGCAGCGGTCTCGAGCTTAGCCAGGGCACGAGTGATCGCGTCGCTGTCACCGAGTCCCGGTGCGGCAGCCAGGGCGCGCAGCGCCACGATCAACGCGAGCGCCTCGTCGCGGCCCAGACGCAGCGGGTGGGAGATGGTGTCCGCGTTGCCCACGTAGACCTTCCCGCCCTCCCAGGACGCCTCGATCAGGTCATCGGGCAGGTGGCCGGGGGTGCCACAGACGAACAGCAGCTGCAGGTCGTCGACGATCTGCTCGTCGCTGACCCCGAAGGTCTTCGCCGCCTCGGCGATATCGATGCCCTGGTTGCGCATCAGCCACGGCACCATGGTCAGCAGCCGGTCCAGACGGTCGGTCGCGGACTCGAAGGTCACCATGTGGGACCGCCGCTCGATGGGTCGTGCGCGGCCAGCACCGCTCGGTGTCGCTCCGCCACGGCCTGGGCCATATCCGCAGGTTCGGTGACCTCAGCATCGGGGCCCAGCCCGGCGATCTCCGCGGCGAGTAGACCGGGCGCCGAGTCGGTGAAGGTTGCCAGGTCCCACTCCCCCGTCTCCCGGTCGCCCTCGAGGACCGAGGCGGCTCGACGCCGCAGGCTGTAGGCCGCTCCAGGGCGCAACCGCACGGTGACCGTCGACCCAGCGGCAGCCTTCCCCTGGTATGCGGCCACGATCATCGCCCTGGGGTCGTGGTCGGGCGGCACGGCAAACGCCGGGTTGGGCGTCCCCCGGTCCAGCGTGACCTTGGAGGTGATCCGGTCAAGACGGAAGACCCGCGGTGCCTCCCGGTCGAGGTCGAAGCCCGTGACGTACCACCGGCCGTGCCAGTTGGTCAGCGCCCACGGTTGCACGTGACGGCCCGCGTCCCCGTCCGACCCGGACGTGCGGTAGCCGAATCGGATGGTCCGAGCATTGAGGGTCGCGGTCCGGACCGACTCGAAGGCTGGTTCGGTGGTGTGCAGCAGCGGCTCGATGCCTGCGACGGAGGCCAGGTCGGGTTCGACCCCGGCCGCCTGCAGCTTGCGCAGCGCCTGCGCGGCAGGACCGGCGAGACTGGCTTGGGACCAGGCCCGGCTGGCCATTCCGATGACGGCCACTTCGTCGGGGGCGAAGTCGATCGGCGGCAGCTCGTACTCCCGGCGCTCGATGCGGTAGCCGGCCTCGTCGTCGAAGAACGGGTCGATGATCTCGGTGCGCAGGGGTATGCCGAGGGCCCGCAACTCGTCCTTGTCCCGCTCGAACATCCGGTCGAAGGCCTCATCGGTGCTGTCGTGGTAGTGCGGCACGGCGCCGCGGATCCTCGCCTTGCTCAACGGTTGGCGGGTGTAGAGCAGCGCAATCACCAGATTCAGCAGGCGCTCGGTTTTGGCCGCCGCCGGGCTGGGCCGCGCCGGATCGTTGTCTGCCACTCATCGGAGGCTACCGGACACGTAGGGTGCGGCCTGTGATCCTGTGGGCGCGAGGCGTGGTGTCAGCACGACGCGAAACCTGGGCCGGCGCGGTCCGTCTCGACGTCGAGACCGAGCATGAGGGCATCGTGCCGGCGTTGGCGTATCCCGATCTGGTGGGGGCACCGGTGGTGGGCGATCGGGTCCTGCTCAACACCTCGGCCTACCAGCGGGGGCTGGGCACCGGAGGATTCGCGCTGGTGGTGGCCCTGCCCGACCGCCTGCCCCAGCAGGAGGCGCGACCCGGGCACCTGGTCAAGGCTCGGTACACGCCGCTGCAGTCGATGGTGCTGGGCGTTGACGACCAGGAGAGCCCCCATCACGACGTGCTGCGCGACGCCGACTCCGTCGACGGTATGCCGGTGGTCGCCGCCGACCTCCACTCGAGCCTGCCGGCGGTGCTGGCCGGGATCCGTGGACACACCGGCGGTGCCGACCTACGGGTGGCGTACGTCATGACCGACGGCGGAGCTCTGCCTGCCGCCTTCTCGAAGAGCTGCGCGGGACTGCGCGAAGCCGGCTGGTTGGCGTCGGTGATGACCACCGGGCAGAGTTTCGGGGGAGATTTCGAGGCGGTCACGGTGCATACCGGGCTGTTGGCGGCTCGGCACGTCGTACGGGCCGACATCGCTGTCGTGACCCAGGGGCCTGGCAACCTGGGCACCGGCACGCGTTGGGGTTTCTCCGGGGTCGCCCTCGGCGAGGCGTTGAACGCCACCGATGTGCTGGGTGGCCGTGGGGTGGCTGCGCTGCGCATCTCGGCCGCCGACGACCGTCCCCGCCACCGCGGCGTCTCCCACCACAACCACACGGCATACGGGCGCGTCTTGATGCGCCCCGCCGACCTGGTCATCCCTGATCTGGACCGGTGCGCGGGGGTCGACGTCGAGTTCGCGGATGCCGTGCGCGCCCAGGCCCACCAGTTGATCGCTCAGGCGCCGCACCTTCGTGGCGTGCACGTGCCGTGCGAGCACCTGACCGAGGCGCTGACTGCGTCACCGGTGCCGCTGAGCACCATGGGACGAGGGATGGACCGGGATCCGGCGGCCTTTCTGGCTGCTGCCGCCGCCGGGTGGCACGTCGCCGAGATGGTCACCTCGGCGACGTGACGGATGAGCGGGGCTAGCGGACGCCCATCAGGTCGACCACGAAGATCAGGGTCTCACCAGGGGCGATGGCGTTGCCTGCTCCGCGGTCGCCGTAGCCGAGGTGCGGCGGGATGGTGATCCGTCGCCGCCCCCCGACCTTCATGCCGAGAAGCCCCTGGTCCCAGCCCTGGATGACCTGGCCGACCCCGACGGTGAAGTCGAGCGTCGAGCCGCGGTTCCACGAGGCGTCGAACTCCTCGCCCGTGGACCAGGACACCCCGACGTAGTGGGCGGAGATGCCGCGGCCGGCCGTGGCTTCGTCGCCATCTCCCACGGTGATGTCCTCCACCAGGAGCTCGGTGGGTGGCTCCTCGCCCGGGAAGTCGATCTCTGGCTTGGTCAGTTCACTCATGATGGCCCTTCGTCGGGGGTCGGTCTGCGCGGAAGAGAGGGTCAGTTGGCGCTGAGGATGTCGATGACGAAGACCAGGGTCTCGCCGGCGAGCTCACTCGGGTTGTCGTCACCTGCGGCGCCGTAGGCCTGGTCCGGGGGAATGACCAGCAGCACCCGGGAGCCAACGGTCTGTCCGACCAGGCCCTCGTCCCAGCCGGGGATGACCGATCCGGTGCCGATGGTGGTGCTGAAGGGCTGACCTGCGGTGAAGGAGCTGTCGAACTCCTCACCGTCGGAGAACTTCACACCGGTGTAGTTGACCTTGATGGTCTGGTTGGCCTCGACTTCGGGACCGTCGCCCTTGATCAGCGGCTGCACGACCAGCTCGGCCGGCTCTTCCGCGTCCTCGGGAATGGTGATCTGAGCGGCACTCGTGCCGTCGGTCTCCACCGTGGGCAGACCGTCCTCGGGCTCGACCTCCTCACCCTCGGCCTTGGTCAGCGGGTCGCTGCTGCTGACGACCTCGATGTAGAAGACGACCGTGTCGTCCGGGCCGATGCCCAGGTTGGCGTTGCCGGCCTCGCCGAAGCCCTCGGACGGGGGCATGGCCAGGATGAAGGAACCGCCGGCCTTCTGGCCCGGTAGAGACTGCACGAACGACGTCAGCAGCGACTCGTTGCTGAGGTCCATGACGACCGACTCGTCGGTGGGGAACGTCGACAGGAGCTCTTCGCCGCTGGTGCCGTTCACCGCCAGGTAGCGCACACTGACCTCTTGGCCCTCGGTCACCTCGGCGCCGTCACCCTCGTCGACCTGCTCGGTCGAAGTGGTCTCGACGGTGAAGGGGAGGTCACCGTCGGCGAACGGCTCTCCGTCGAGCATCAGGGAGGGCACGTCGACGTCGTCGTCGTTCGTCGTCGTCTCGACTGTGATGTTCGACAGGTCCGCCATGGGACCGGCCGAGGTCTGAGCGGCGTCATCGCCCGGGGCCGAGGTGGACGACGCGTCGTCGACCGAGCTGGCCGAGGACGTGTCATCGTCGGTCCCGGTGTCGTCACCGCCGCAACCGGCGAGGAAGATGATCGGGGCAGCGGCCGCAGCAAGCAGCCGGGCACGAGGAGTTCGCACGCAAAGTCCTTGGTCTGATGGGGGAAGTCGGAAGGGCTCAGCCTACAGGGGCGAGCCTGGATGCCCGCTGGGTGAAGCCGAGCGGATCGAGGCTAGCAGGTCATCGACTCGGGCGTCCTGGGCCGCGAAGGGGTCCTTCAGCAACACGGTGCGTTGGGCCGCGTCGTTGAGCTTCAGGTGGACCCAGTCCACGCTGAAGTCCCGGCGGGCCTCCTGCGCTACCCGGACGAAGTCACCCCGCAGCTTGGCTCGAGTGGTCTGCGGTGGAGCGTGCAGGGCCTGCTCGACGTCTTCGGTGGAGCACATCCGCTTGGAGCCGCCGCGGCGTTCGACGATGTTGAACAGGCCGCGTTGGGGGTGGATGTCGTGCCAGGCCAGGTCCAGCTGTTGCAGGCGGTCGTCGTGAAGGGCGAGGTCGTGCTTGTCGGCGTACCGCTGCAACATCGACCACTTCATCACCCAGTCGACCTCGGTGTCGATGAGGTGCAGCTGCTCGGTGGACACGGCGTGCAGCGCGCGCTCCCACAGCTCCAGCGCCCAGGCGTAGGGCTCCTGCTGCGCCAGACCGGCCCGCTCGGCAGACCGGGTGACGATCTCCAGCAGCTCGGTCTGCAGCTGCACGGCCGAGAGATGCCGTCCGCTGGTCAGCGCCACCTCGTGGGCCCCGGTCATGTCGCGGCTGACGTCGCGGATGGCGCGGATCGGGTTCTGCAGGCTCAGGTCGGGCAGGATCGTGCCGTCTTCGATGGTCTTCAGCAGCAGGTCGGTGATCGCCACCTTGAGCATGGTCGTGCTCTGGCTCATGGTGGAGTCGCCCACGATGACGTGCAGGCGGCGGTACTGCTCGGCGTCGGCGTGCGGCTCGTCACGGGTGTTGATGATGGGACGTGAGCGGGTGGTGGCCGAGCTGAGCCCGTCCCAGATGTGGTCGGCACGCTGACTGACCTGGTACGTCGCCCGCTCACCGACGACGTGCAGGCGCCCGGCTCCGGTGACGATCTGTCGGGTGATCAGGAACGGGATCAACGTGTCGGTGATCCGGCTCAGCTGGCCCCGACGTTGGACCAGGTAGTTCTCGTGACACCCGTAGGAGTTGCCTCGGGAGTCGACGTTGTTCTTCAGCACGTAGACCCGGGCCTGGATGCCTTCCTCGGCCATCCGCTGCTCGGCGTCGACGGCCAGGTCGTGCACGATGAGC
>JBASAN010000065.1:0-4476 GCA_049650625.1 Ornithinimicrobium sp. | reverse complement strand
GGTCGCGTAGGTGGGCGTGGAACGGGTCCCCGATACCCCGGGCCACGGTCAGCAGGTCGTTGACCGCGGCCGGCGCCAGCCAGGGGCAACGCAACACCAACCAGTCATGCCCGCTCAACCCGACCTCGCCCGGCAGTCCCCGGTCCAACGCTTCGACCACCAGGTGCAGGGTCAACGTCTCGGTCCGGGCGCGGAGCGTGTCGACACCCTCCAACCCCGCAGCCACCTCACCACTGCTGAGGCGAGGCGCGACCGGGGCCACCGTCGAAGCCAACACCACCGCGCGGGTGCCGTCACCGATGTGCGCGGCCAACACCTCCCCCGGTGCCCGGTACCCAGACCCCCACCCGGCGTCCAGCACGTCACCGGCCCCCACACGGGTCACGCCCACCGGCTCCGAATCGAACATACGTCCACTATGACAGGGACCACCGACATACCCTTGGTTCGATCACGCACGCGGTGCGCCATGGTCGAGCCTTCAAGGACGTGGGCACGTGTCGGGCTGGGAGCGCCTCTCGGCGCGGGGCCGCTCGAAGCGGCTATAGGTGGAGCCCGGGGCTTCCGCAGCCCGACACGCGATCAAGGATAACCATCGATCCGCTCGGCGCATTCCGAGCCTGGCGAGGCCGCTGATCGTTGGAGGTTCAACCGTCGTTCACGGCCCGTTCACCATCGAAGTCACTGCGGGTCACATCGTCTCTCTACGGTTCCGAGAGTCGGCAACGCTGCCTTCACCTGAGACGCAGCGTTTCCCTCTGCTCCAGGTTTGCCCTAACCCTGATCAGAAAGAGGATCTTCGTGAAGCTCCACCGTTTTGGCACGACCCTCGCGTTGGCCATGGCCGCGTCGCTGACCCTCGCTGCGTGTGGCGACGACACCCCCACCGCGACCGACTCCGGCGACGACGTCGACTCCGGCTCAGAGACTGCGGAGGGTGGCGACCTGACCGGTTCGTTGACCGCCTCCGGCGCCAGCTCGCAGAACTCCGCCATGACCGCGTGGATCGCCGGCTACCAGAGCGTCCAGCCCGGGGTGACCGTGACGTACGACGCCATCGGCTCCGGTGGCGGCCGCGAGAACCTCCTGGCCGGTGCGGTCGACTTCGCCGGCTCGGACGCCTACCTCGACGAGACCGAGGCTGAGGACGTCAAGGAGGTCTGTGGCGACGGAGGCGCACTCAACATTCCCGTTTACATCTCCCCGGTCGCCATCCCCTACAACCTTCCGGGCGTCGACACCCTGAATCTCAAGCCCGACGTCCTGGCCCAGATCTTCGACCAGAAGATCACCACCTGGAACGACCCGGCCATCGCCGCCGACAACCCCGACGCTGAGCTGCCCGACACCGACATCACCGTGGTGAACCGGTCGGACGAGTCCGGGACCACCGAGAACTTTATGGAGTACCTGTCCGCTGCAGCCCCCGACTCGTGGAGCTACGAGGCGGACAAGGTGTGGCCCGTGGGTGGGGGCGAAGCCGCTGCGCAGACGACCGGTGTGATCCAGGTCGTCGGCTCCACCGAAGGCGCCATCGGATACTCCGACGCCTCAGCCATCGGTGACCTGTCCACCGCTGCGATCGGCGTGGGCGATGAGTTCACCGAGTACTCCGCGGAAGGTGCGGCCAAGGTCGTCGACGCTTCCGAGCCCGCCGACACCGGCATCGAGGGTGACCTCGCGCTCGACCTCGCCCGTGACACCACAGAGTCCGGCGCCTACCCGATCGTCCTGGTCAGCTACCACGTCGTCTGCTCGGAGTATGCCGACGCCGCCAAGGCCGACCTGGTCAAGGACTTCGTGGGCTACGTTATCTCCGAAGAGGGGCAGCAGGCTGCGGCCGACGCTGCCGGCTCGGCTCCCATCTCCGAAGACCTGCGTGGCAAGGCTGAAGAGTCCCTGTCGATGGTCAACGGCGGCTGAGACCCGTCGCAGTAGCGGCAGTGACGGCGGTCAGGTCCTGGATCTGGCCGCTGTCGTTGCCGCCTTCACGACCCGGAAGCGGGTCGTAGCCATGGCACGAGCACGGAGGAAAAGATGAGCACACCGCAGGAACCATCGCCGGAGGAGCTGTCCAGCCGGCCCGAGGGTCAGGTCGCGACACAGCAGCCGAACCCCCGTGACGGCGCGTCATCAGGCAGCCCTAAGCGGTTGGGCGACGTGCTCTTCAGCGGCGCAGCCCTCGGATCGGGCATCCTCATCCTGGCCACCCTGGCCGGGGTGGCCACCTTCCTGATGGTCGAAGCGGCGCCGGTGCTGAGCGCGGCACCGGAGGACATCAGCGGTGGGGAGGGGTTCTTCAGCTACATCTGGCCCCTCATCATCGGCACCCTCATCGCCTCGGTGATCGCGCTGGTGGTCGCCACCCCGGTCGCGGTCGGCATTGCCCTGTTCGTCTCGCACTACGCGAACCGGCGGCTGGGCAACGCCATCGGATTCGTGGTCGACCTGCTCGCCGCCGTCCCCAGCGTGGTTTTCGGTATGTGGGGCCTGGCCGTGTTCGCTCCCGCTGTGGTGCCGCTGTACGACTGGCTCGAGGAGTACCTGGGCTGGATCCCGTTCTTCGAGGATGCCTCCGCCACGGGGCGGACCCTGCTGACCGCGTCCCTGGTGTTGGCCGTCATGATCCTGCCGATCATCACCTCGGTGAGCCGCGAGGTCTTCCTGCAGACTCCGAAGCTGCACGAAGAGGCAGCGCTGGCCCTCGGCGCCACCAAGTGGGAGATGATCACCACCGCTGTCCTGCCCTTCGGCAAGCCGGGCGTCATCGGTGGCACCATGCTCGGCTTGGGCCGGGCCCTGGGGGAGACCATGGCGGTCACCATCATCTTGTCGCCCGGAGCTTTCGGGCTGAACTTCATCGGCACGGGCAACGCGACGATCCCCTCCGAGATCGCCCTCAACTTCCCCGAGGCATCGGGCCTGCGACTGTCCGAGCTGATCGCGGCCGGTCTGGTGCTCTTCGTCATCACCCTCGCCGTCAACCTGTTCGCGCGCTGGATCGTTGAGAAGCGCGCCGAGTTCTCCGGAGCCAACTGATGAGCACACCGACCAAGACTCCCGCCCCGTCGAAGAGCACGGGGTCGAGCAAGCAGGCCAGCACCAGCCGGTTGGACAGCTGGGAGGGCATCACCAGCTCGCCGGTCAGGCCTGCTCCCGCCCGGTTGGGCCTGATCACGCTCGGTGCCGGCGTTGTCGTGGGTCTCCTCGCGTGGCTGGTGCTGTCGAACATCGCCCTCGGTGTGGTGATCGGATACCTCGTCTACGTGATCGGCACCTACGTAGCTCACCGCAGCGTGGCCGGACGACGGGTCGGCAAGGACCAGCTGATGCGGGCGCTCGTCTACGGCGCGTTCGCGCTGGCGCTGCTGCCGTTGGTCTCGCTGTTGCTCACAGTGGTGACAAACGGCATACCGCGCGCGTTCAACCCGGACTTCCTGCAGCAGACGATGAACGGGATCACCGGGCTGGCCGACCAGCAGTATGCCGACGGCACGGCCCCCTTCATCGGCGGCGCCTACCACGCCATCATGGGCACGCTCATCATCACCGGGGTGGCCACCGTCATCTCGGTGCCGATCGGGATGTTCGCCGCGATCTACCTGGTCGAGTACGGCGGCAAGACCAGGCTCACCCAAGCCATCCGCTTCTTCGTCGACGTGATGACCGGCATCCCCTCGATCGTCGCCGGCCTCTTCGCCTTCGCCCTCTTCGGGGTGATCTTCGGCATCGGCACCAAGAACGGTTTCGCCGGAGCCATTGCCCTGTCCGTGCTGATGATCCCCACGGTGGTCCGCAACAGCGAGGAGATGCTCCGGATCGTGCCCAACGAGCTGCGTGAGGCCTCCCTGGCCCTGGGCGTGCCGAAGTGGCGCACCATCTACAAGGTGGTCCTCCCCACGGCAGCCTCCGGCCTGGCCTCGGGAGTCACCCTCGCCATCGCCCGGGTCATCGGTGAGACCGCTCCGCTGTTGGTCGCTGTCGGCGGGTTCTATGCGCTGAACTACAACCCGTTCAGCGGGCCGATGCAGACCTTGGCCGTCTACGCCTACGAGATGTTCACCAAGCCGTTGAACCCGGGCGTTCGTGACCCCAGCCTCGAGCGGGCATGGGCGGCGGCTCTGATCCTGGTGGTCATCGTCATCGCCCTGAACCTGAGTGCCCGACTCATCGCCAAGGTCTTCGCCCCCAAGACCGGCCGCTGAGCCGCTTCCTCTGCTGAACTGCTACTGCCTTCCAACCACTGGAGATCCCGAACCTTATGTCCAAGCGCATCGACGTCACCGACCTCGACATCTTCTATGGCGACTTCCAGGCCGTGGCCGACGTCTCCATGAACATCGCGGCCCGTTCCGTGACTGCCTTCATCGGCCCGTCCGGCTGTGGCAAGTCCACCTTCCTGAGGACCTTGAACCGTATGCACGAGGTCATCCCGGGAGCCCGCGTCAAGGGGCAGGTCAGTATCGACGGGAAGGA
>JBASAN010000064.1:0-3077 GCA_049650625.1 Ornithinimicrobium sp. | reverse complement strand
GCCCCCTACCGCACCCCGGCCATCCGGGCAGTGCGCTCGTTTCTGGGTCGAGTGCTGCCTGATCAGGCAGCACTCGACCCAGAAAGCAGCGCCGTGGCGTTGTCCACAGGGCGCTCTGCAGCCAGTCGGCGTCTTTGGCACAGTTCCCCCATGGCCAATGTGACCTGGCTCCCCCCGACCCCCGGAGACGGTGTCTTCACCCGCGCCGAGGCGCTCGCACAGGGACACAGCGACGACCAGCTCCAAGCGTGGGTGCGCCAGGGGCGGGTGCGCCGTCTCCGGCCCGGGATCTTCGCCTCCGGCCCCGCCCCGGATCGCGCTGATGCACGGCTTCTCGAGCGCGCCCAGGGGTTGGCCCGTCGGCACCCGGACCGGGTCGCGATCAGCCATCACGCCGCTCTGCTCATGCACGGCGTGGCCGTCTTCGGCGTGCCGATGGGGATCCTGCACGCAGTGCGGCTGAGCGGTGCGCCTCGCTCGTCACCCGGGCTCTTGCTCGCCCGACCTCGCACTCCGCCACCCACGGTGACGGTGCACGGCGCCTTCGTGGTGCGCCCCGAGGTGGCAGTGGTCCAGGTCGCCTGCCTCTACGGCCTCAACGCCGGTTTGGTGTCCGCCGACTCTGCGGTGCATCGCGGGCTCGTCGACACACGTTCGCTGGCGGACGAGGTGGGGCGCATCGGGTGCATCCCCGGGGTGGAGAAGGCTCGACGTGTGGTCCAGCTCTGTCGTGCAGGGGCTGAGTCGCCGGGCGAGACGTTGGTGCGCTTGGCCGCGGAGCAGGCAGGGCTTGCTACCCAGACTCAGTTCCCGATCAACGACCGGGGTCAGCCACCGTTTGCTTTCGCGGATCTACGTGTCCGCGGGACGCGCACCCTCGTGGAGTTCGACGGCGCGGTGAAGTATGCCGGTGCCCAGGGGAGGGAGGCGTTGGTGAAGGAGAAGCTCCGCGAGGACCGCATCCGGCGTCTGGGATGGACGATCGAGCGGGTCGTATGGCGAGATCTCGGTGACCCACAGGCTCTGCAGGTACGGCTCCTGGATGCCGCTCAGCGCGGGGGCTCCGCCCTTGACGTCTCAAAGGAGCCCAACAGCGATCGCAACAGGTCGGCGAGCTGAGCCTGCTCCGCAACCGAGAGCCCGGAGAGGAGCTCGCGTTCACGCTCCAGCAGCCGTTCGATGGCGTCGTCGACGAGGTCGTGGCCCGCCGTTGTGAGGCCGACCGGGACGGTGCGTCGATCGGTAGGAGCCGCAGCTCGCTCGACCAAGGCTCGCGCGACCAGCCGGTCCACCCGGTTGGTCATGGTGCCGCTGGTCACCATCGTCTGGCGGGTCAACTCCCCCGGAGTCAGCTGGTAGGGCTCTCCCGAGCGTCTCAGAGCCGCCAGCACGTCGAACTCCCAGGACTCCAGACCCGAGTCGGCAAACGCCGCCCGGCGAGCCAAATCCAGGTGTTTGCCCAGCCGCGTCACCCGCGACAGGACCTCCAGCGGTGTGACGTCGAGGCCCGAGCGCTCGCGCCGCCAGGCCGCCACGACCCGGTCGACCTCGTCACTGTCCTGCCTGGCGTGGGCCTTCATGGGCACCAGCGTAGGCAGCGGCGGGCTTTGGTGCGTTGCTTCATGGGGCGCGTGCTGCCTGATCCGGCAACGCACGCCCCACAAACGCGCTCACGAGAGAGGGTCGCTCGCGAGGAGCCCTCCTCGGCGACTAGCCGTCGGCGAGGTCGGCGGCTTCCAGCCACTGGGTCTCGAGGTCTTCCTTCTCGGTATGCAGCGCGCTCAGTTCGGCGCTGAGCTGCATCATGACGCTGGCGTCGGTCGCCGCGGCGATCATCTTGTCGTGCACCTGTCCCTCGCGGCGACTCAGCGCCGCGAGCTGGCGCTCAAGTCGCTCGACCGCCTTGCGGGCTCCTCGCGCCTGAGCGGCCGAGGTGGAAGACGTCGCCGAGCCTGACGGCCCCGGCGGTCCCTGCCCTGCCGATGACCTGCCGCGAGGCGACGTTGCCTCGGACGTGCCACCTCCGGTCATCGATCGCCTCAGCTGCAGGTACTGCTCCACCCCACCGGGCAGATCGCGCAGCGACCCATCCCCCAGCATGGCCATCTGCCGGTCGGTCATCCGCTCCAGCAGGTATCGGTCGTGCGAGATCACCAGCAGCGTCCCGGCCCACCCGTCCAGCACGTCCTCCATCGAGGTCAACGTCTCGATGTCCAGGTCGTTGGTCGGCTCGTCCAGCATCAAGACGTTGGGCTCGTCCATGAGCAGCCGGACGAACTGCAAGCGTCGACGCTCGCCACCGGACAGGTCGGAGACGCGAGACTGCTGACGCCCGCCGGTGAAGCCCAGCCGTGTAGCCAGCTGTGAGGCCGACACCTCTTTGCCGGCGATGGTGGTGAACGAGCGCACCGAGGTGATCGCGTCGATGACGGTCATCCCTGCCACCTGCTGGAGCTCACTGAGATCCTGCGACAGGCAGGCGATCTGCACCGTCTTGCCGGTTTTCAGCTTGCCACCGTCCACCTCCAAGAGCCCGCGCATCACCGCGAAGAGCGAAGACTTGCCGGCCCCGTTCACGCCGACCACTCCGTAGCGGTCTCCCGGCCCGATCCGCCAGGTCACCTGATCCAATATCGTCCGTGCGCCTAGGCGCAGGGTGACGTTGATCAGGTCCACCACGTCCTTGCCGAGCCGCGTGGTGGCGAAGCGCACCAGCTCGACGTTGTCGCGCAGCGGCGGCTCGGCCGCGATCAGATCCTCTGCCGCGTCGATCCGGAACTTCGGCTTGCTGGTGCGCGCCGGCGGGCCGCGCCGGAGCCAGGCCAGCTCTTTGCGCACCAGGTTGACCCGACGCTCCTCGGTGACCGCCGCGACGCGGTCACGCTCAGCCCTCGCCAGCACGTAGGCCGCGTATCCACCGTCGTAGGGATGCACCCGTGCGTCGCTGACCTCCCACGTCCGGGTGGAGATCGCGTCGAGGAACCATCGGTCGTGAGTGACCACCAGAAGTGCCTTGTCAGCCCCACCCGTGCGCGGCCGTCGGTCCGAGAGGTAGGTCGCCAGCCAGGCCACTCCTT
>JBASAN010000063.1:0-11003 GCA_049650625.1 Ornithinimicrobium sp. | reverse complement strand
ATCCAGGAGAGCTCGGCCCCGGGGCACCAGGAGGCGGCGTCGCGAGTGCCCGGCACCGAGCTGATCGACATCCGTGACTCGATCTGCCCGGAGACCGAATGCGTTCCGGTCATCGGGAACGTCCTGGTCTATCGGCAGACCTCGCACATCACGGACACCTATGCCCGTTCCTTGAAGCCGGTGCTGGAGGCAGAGCTCGTACCGGCCGTGGAGAAGCTGGCTCGATGATCTAAGGCTCCAGGGCCCTGACTGCTAGGCTTCCGCACGCTCGCACGCATCGCTATGCACGGGCAGGTGCCATCGGTTGGGTCAGCGGATATAGGACCCAGATCAGTTGTGCCCAAAGGCTTTCCACGAACAACAGACCGCAAGGAGTGAGCGAGTGGCTATCGACGCCGTGATCATCGGGTTGGGCTATGTCGGACTTCCCCTGGCCCAGGAGGCCACCAAGGCAGGTATGACCGTCCTCGGTTTCGACATCAACCAGGGAGTGGTGGATGCGCTGAACGGTGGAACCTCGCACGTCGATGACCTCTCCGATGCCGACATCGCCGAGATGGTCGAG
This sequence comes from Ornithinimicrobium sp., assembly GCA_049650625.1. Classification (GTDB taxonomy): domain Bacteria; phylum Actinomycetota; class Actinomycetes; order Actinomycetales; family Dermatophilaceae; genus Ornithinicoccus. Next base: position 10,438 of record JBASAN010000063.1, on the reverse strand, counting down.
GGTGGGTTCCGCGCCACGACCGATGAGTCCGAGATCGGTGAGGCGGCCGTCGCGGTCATCTGCGTGCCCACGCCGCTGTCGGAAGACGGGGGGCCGGACCTGCGAGCTGTTGAAGGTGCCGTCGACGCGGTGGCGCGCAACCTCAAACCCGAGATGGCCGTCATCCTGGAATCGACGACCTACCCCGGCACCACCGAAGAGGTCGTGCTTCCGAAACTGGAACAGGGAGGTCTGGTGGCCGGAGAGGACTTCTGCCTGGCCTACTCCCCTGAGCGCATCGATCCCGGCAACGCGGTCTATGGCGCCAAGAACACGCCGAAGGTTGTCGGCGGTCACACTCCCCGGTGCGCCGACACGGCCGCCGAGTTCTACGGGCGTTTCGTCGACACGGTGGTGCGCACCAAAGGCACCCGGGAGGCGGAGACGGCCAAGTTGCTGGAAAACACCTACCGCCACATCAACATTGCCTTGGTCAACGAGATGACCCGTTTCTGCCACGAGTTGGGCATCGACCTGTGGGACGTCATCAACGCGGCGAAGTCCAAGCCGTTCGGCTTCCAGGCGTTTTATCCAGGACCGGGCGTGGGCGGACACTGCATCCCGATCGACCCGAACTACCTGTCGCACCAGGTGCGGGCGCGCCTCGGTTACCCCTTCCGCTTCGTGGAGCTGGCGCAGGAGATCAACTCCGGTATGCCGGCCTACGTCGTCCATCGCGCTCAGGACATCCTGAACGATGCGGGCAAGCCGCTCCGGGACTCGACGGTGCTGCTGTTGGGCGTCACCTACAAGCCCAATATCGCCGACCAGCGGGAGAGCCCAGCGGTGCCTTTGGCCAAGCAGCTGGTGGCCAAAGGCACGAAGGTCACCTACCACGACCCGCACGTCACCCACTGGGGAGCCTTGGGTGACGCTGCGGTGCGCGTTGACGACGTCATGCAGGGTGTGGCCGACGCCGACCTGGTGATCCTGGTGCAGAACCACCACGACTACGACATCGATGCGCTGGCCGCTGCTTCGCAGACGTTCTTCGACACCCGCGGGGTAGCCGAGGGGGAGAAAGTCCGCCGACTGTGACGATCGGGGGCCCCGATCAAGAGGGTTCGCTGCCTGGGCTTTCGCCACAGGAAGCGGAGTCACTGGCTCAGCGTCACGGGCTGCAGCAGGTCGGGGTCCGTCCTGGTTTCGGTGCCTACATCCACGACGTCTGGCGGCATCGAAGCTTCTTGTTGACGATGTCCTCGGCCGACTTTGTGGCCAAGAACCAGGACAACTATCTCGGTCAGATCTGGTCGATCCTGAGCCCTCTGCTGCTGGGCGCGGCGTACTACCTGGTCTTCGGCGTGATGCTGGAGACCACCCGGGGTGCGGTCGACAACTACGTGCCCTTCTTGATCACGGGTCTCTTCGCGTTTCTCTTCATCTCGGCGGGGATCAACAACGGGGCGAAGTCACTCACCAGCAACATGAACGTGGTGCGGGCGTTGCGCTTTCCTCGTGTCGTGCTGCCGGTCGCGGTGGTGATGACCCAGTTCTTCGTGGCCCTGCCGGCGTTCGGTATCGCCATGGTCGTTGCCGTGGTGACCGGCGAGCCGATCACCTGGAACTGGTTGCTGTATCCGGTGGCAATATTGATCACCTTCGTCATGGTGACGGGACTCGCGATGATCGGTGCAGCGCTGGTGTACCGGATCCGTGACGCAGCCAACCTTCTTCCGCTGATCACCCGGCTGCTGCGATACGTCTCGGGGGTGTTCTTCGTCATCCCGGCGTACACCAGCGGTGTGATCGGGGCGGTCATGGCCTATCAGCCGGTGGCCGTGGTGCTGACGATGTTGCGGCAGTCGCTGATGCAGGGGTTCGAGCTGACACTCTCGGTCTGGTTGGCGTCCATCGCGTGGGCCGTGGCGTTCTTCCTGATCGGTTTCGTCGTCTTCTGGCAGGCGGAGGGCACGTATGGCCGCAAATGAGGTCAGCGACGGTGGCGGGCCCGACGCCGCGGTCCCCGATGCAGACGGGCGGACACCGGCGGTCATCGCCAGCCAGCTCAACGTCTCCTACCAGGTCTTCGGGGCGGGATCGGCTGCCAAGGAGACGACGTCGACGCTGGGTCGGGCCAGCAACCTGGCCCGCACCCAGGTCGGCTCGCGTTACGTGCATGCGGTCAAGGACGTCTCCTTCACCGCCTACCAAGGTGAGTCGATCGGCTTGATCGGCCGCAACGGGTCCGGAAAGTCGACTCTGTTGCGTTCCGTCGCCGGCCTGATCCCGCCGACCAGCGGCACGATCTACCTCAACGGCCGGGCAGCGCTGCTCGGCGTCAACGCCGTCCTGATGCGCAAGCTCTCCGGCGCTCGCAACATCATGATCGGGGGGCAGGCCCTGGGGTTGTCCCGCCGCGAGGTACGAGAGAAGTACGACGAGATCGTGGAGTTCGCCGATATCGGTGACTTCATCAACCTGCCGATGAGTTCGTACTCCTCGGGGATGGCCGCCCGCCTGCGTTTTGCCATCTCCACCGCCGCTGTGCCGGACATCCTCGTGGTCGATGAGGCGTTGTCCACCGGGGACGCAGAGTTCCGGGCCAAGGCCACCGCCCGCATCGAGCAGATCCGGGAGTCCGCGGGAACGGTCTTCGTGGTGAGTCACTCAGCGAAGCAGATCGAGACCCTGTGCACCCGCGGACTGTGGCTGGACCAAGGACACCTCATCATGGATGGAGCCTCGAGCGACGTGGCCGCCGCGTACGCCAAGAAGTTCCCCGCGAACCGGGGCGCCGTCCCGCCAGCGCCGAAGAAAGCTGCGTCCACGGGTCAGCCCGGGGCGGCCAAGAAGAAGCCGACCCCGGCTAAGAAGCGCACCCCACCCACGAAGGCAGCGCCGCCGCCCGACGACTCTGCCTCGTCTGGGTCTACCTAGGCCACAGGGGTCAGCGGGCCGTGGACCGTTCGATCCGGTCAGGGATACTAGAGGACATGGTCACGTCCGCCTCGGTGGATTACCAGGTCCGAGTTGTGACCGTCGGCACGGTCCCGGTGGAGTCCTCCTGGGCTGCACCGTGGTCGGGTCTGCGCATCGTCGACAGCCCACCCATCGTCGTCCAGCACCTTGATGGACCCCTGCCGGATGCTGCCTCCGAAGGTGCCGAACTACATCCCTGCGACCTCCTGCTCAGCCGCGACTCGGAGACCGACGTCTTCCTGCGTCAGCGTTACGACTTGGTCAACGGGCCGACGCTCGTGGGCTCGGACGGAGTTGTGAGCATGGGCTCCATGAGCATCTGGCCCGCCCTGGAGTCCTGGCACCTGCTCCTGACCGAGGTCCGCTCCGCGCTCGTGCCGCCGGTCGAACGCGACGCACTGATGGATCGTGTCTCTATGTGGGAGCCGAGGGCTGTGCAGATCGCCGATGCCCGCGTGCCTGCCGAGCTATCCCCGGTGGCGGAGACCCTCGAGCTGATGCTCGATGCGGACTACTGGGCCACCGGAGCGGCGGGTGACGGGGTTGTTCAGCGCTTGGGATCCGTCCTCCTCCGGATGGGCCCCGCCTGGGTCGGTGGCAGTCTTCCGGCCCTCGACGGGCTCATTCGACTGCGTCGGGACTCGCGCATCCTGGCCGAGGCCGAGCTGCAGGAGCTGACGCGTCAAGCCCTGAGCGCGGCCGAGGGTGCCCGTCGACGTGGTGCATACCGAGCCGCTCGATGCCACGCGTTGACGGCTCTGAGCCTGGTCACCCACCGGGCCCGTCACCCACAACGAATGAGCTCGACCCTGGTCACGCATACCGCTGACCTGGTCGGACCGCTGCATCGCGACCCGACCCTGCGAGGCCTTACTGATGCTTCGACGCCACGGGTGGGGGAGAAGTTCGTTGCCCGCGGAGGGGGAGCGATGAGGCCATCGGTGGTGATCCTGCCGGGCCCGTTCGGTGAGTTCCACCTGGACATGGTTGCGGCGCTGTCCGCGGAGACATCGGTCACCGTGAGCGAGCTGCGGCAGAGCTGGCCGGAGCTGCGGCGCCGTCGTCCGGTCCCCCAGGACCTGTCCTTGCTGGCGGCGTTGCGTGAAGGTCGGGTGGACCTGGAGGAGGGCACCCTGGACGGGCAGCCGATCGACCGGCCGCCCCTGCGCCGAGCGGTCCGCTGCCTGCGGCGCTTGAAGATCGAGCTGAGCCACCATGACGTGGCCATCTCCGACTGGGGTGACGTGGCGACGATGTGGGCCTCACATGTGTGCCCCCGGGGAACCCGCCTGGTGACTCGTTGGCACAGTCTGGATCTGTTCGACCCCTGGCTTCACCTGGTCGACTGGCGGGGCGTCGACGAAGTGTTGATATCCAACCCGGCGCTGGGCTCGCTGTTCTCGGACCTCACCTCCGACAGCGCGGCTCCCGCCCCGGTCGTCATCCACCCCTACCTTCCGGACCTGAGCAGCTTCGAGGGCGCGAAGGCGGACGAAGCGCGGTTCACGATCGCGATGGTGGGATGGGGTCGAATGGTCAAGGACCCCGCCTTCGCCTTGGACCTGCTCGACCGTGACCCTCGACGACGGCTGATCCTCATCGGTCCGCCGTTCAGCCCGACCGCCAGCTCGTTCGCGCAGGAGTATGCCGATGGGGTCTCCCGCCGGCTAGAGGATGAGGGTCTACGCTCTCGCGTCGACATCGTCGGACCGACCGACGACGTGGCGCGCCACCTCCGAGGAGCAGGGATCATCCTGAGCAGCAGCTTCCGCGAGGGATGGCACCTGGGACTGATCGAGGGGATCGCCTCCGGAGCGGTCCCGGTGGTGAGGGACTGGCCCATGTTGGCTGGTCGAGGGGGCGCGGCCTCGCTTTATCCCCACGAATGGGTCGTTGCTGATCTCGATGAGGCGGATAGGCGAATCGCGGCGCTGGCCGACCGGGCGACCTGGGGAGAAGCCGCCGAGCTGGCCAGGACCCGGCTGATGCGGTTGATGGACCCCACCGAGTCCCGCAACGCCTACCAACGCCATGTTCTGGGCGACCAGCGCCTATCCCCCGGTCGAGGCGAGTACTGACCGAGCGGCCGGGAGGAGAGCAGCTCGCAGGACGGGAGCCAGGGTTTCCACGTACGTCGCCGTGATGTGGCTTCCTTGGCGATAGATCAGCACGTTGCCGATGACGGCTGGACACTCCTCCGTGGGACACAGCCAGGAGGTCAGGTCCACGAGCTCAGCGCTGCGGATCTGATCGCTGGCCTCGCGTAGCGAGCTCGTTCCCCGACCTTCCCCCACGGGGAAGTCACACACGGTGAAGTCGTCGGGGTGCTCGCCGACGCAGCGGTAGACCTGCGTGCCCGGATGCGGGTTGTCAGCCAGGGCGATGACACCGACTCCTGCATCCTCCAAGCGTTGCCAGTCCGCGACGTAGCCCGCGACCAACGCGTCGGAGCCGTCGGCAGAGCCCTTGCGGCTCGCTCCGCTGCTCCGGTCGGACGTCACGACGAGGAAGGGCTGGTCGCGAGTGAGCTCCGCCATGACCCGGTCATTCCACTGTCGGCAGGTGTCGTAGGGCTCACCCTCGAGAGTGACGTTGACGTCGGACAACGGGCAGGCCGACTTGGTGTAAGTGCGGATGAGCCAGCCCTCCTGGCGGCCGATGACGTCCAAGGCCGGTAGCCACTGGCCGACCTTGGAGTCCCCGACGACCGCGACAACGCGCTCGGACTCGGTGTCGCCGTAGTCGCAGGTCAGCACCTCCGCGTCATCGACCAGGCTCTGACATCCGTCGTCATACAGAGCGGGCACGTCCTCGGGGGCCAGGTCCGGGGCGGGATACACCCGGCCCTGGTCGGTAAGGGCGGTCGACACATCGGGTCGCAGCACGGGGCGGTCCGCCGTGGGGTCGTCCATCAATGCGGTGGCTCCTGAGGCCCAGGAGGGTATGTCGCTGTCCAAGGACGGCGCCGACAGGATGACCGTCGTCGCCACCACGCTGGAGGCCAGCATGCCCGCCGCGCCCCACGACAAGGCTCGAGCGGGGCTGACCGCCAACGAACGTCGGAAGCGGATGGGATCTTCGACCAGCACCTTGGACAGGTAGGCCAGCGCCACGGCGAGTCCCAGCACGGCGATCCGGCCACGAAGACCGGTGCCCGGGCGGACCTGGTCCATGAAGACCAGCAGCGGCCAGTGCCAGAGATACAGCGAATAGGAGATTCCGCCGATGAAGCGCATGGGGGCCACACCGAGAGCCCGCCCGGTCCGGGTGTCTGCGTGGGCGCATCCCGCCGCGATGACCGCGGTCGTCCCGGCCACAGGAAGCAGCGCCGCTGAGCCCGGCCACGGTGTGGCGGTGCTCACCCACACCGCGGCGGTCAGGATGGCGCCCACCCCGCCGAGGGCGAGCAGCTCGGCGGCGAGACGAGGAAGGCGACGGGCACCGGTGACGCCGAAGGTGAGAAGAGCCCCGAAGCCCAGCTCCCACACTCGGGTCGTGGAGACGAAGTAGGCCGTTCCCGGGTCCTGCTGCGTCGCCACCACGGACCACACGAAGGACGCGATCGTGATCCCTCCCAGCACCCCCGCCATATAACGGAACCGGCTGCGCCGCGTTCGCGCAGCAACCCAGACCGCGGCGATCATCACCAGCGGCCAGAAGACGTAGAACTGTTCTTCGACGGACAGGGACCAGTAGTGCTGCACCGCGGACGGGGTCGCGTCCTCGGCCAGATAGTCCACGGACTGGCCGGCCAGGGACCAGTTGACCACGTAGAAGGTGCTGGCCAGGATGTTCCGGCCCAGAGCCCCCCACGCGCCCGTCGGCAGCACGGCCAGACCCGCAAGGCCGCTGAAAACCAACACCACGGTCGCTGCGGGAAGCAGTCGCCGCGCGCGCCGGGCGTAGAACGTGGGCAGCGATATCCGACCGTCGCGATGCACCTCGCGGACCAGCAGTGAGGTGATCAGGAAGCCAGAAATGACGAAGAAGACGTCGACACCGGCGAAGCCGCCCGTGATTGCCGGTATGCGGGCGTGGTAGAGCAACACCATCAGAACGGCGACGGCGCGAAGCCCCTCGATGTCGCCGCGCATCGAGGAGGAGCGCGGCACGGTGGCGCCGGTCAAACGGAACTCTCCCTATCCATGGGTGGGCAGAAGCGTGGATCGGGTGGTGTCTGTCCCGAACGGCCGACAACGCCGCTGCGGTCACTGTACGAGCACCAGGGGTCCTCACGGTGATATCCATGTGAACTCTTGGCGACTGAGGGCCGACTCGGGGTTTTCGGTATCTAGGGTCGGGTGTGTCCCTGCTCGCGCCCCCGAAAGTTGACGATGATCCCTGCGGTCCGCCGTGTCCTCCGCCACGCTCAGCACCAGCAAACCCCCCGTGCCGATGTCGAGGCGAGGGGCGAGGACCGTCGCCTGTCGGATCAGTCCCCGGACGTGGCGGCGGCTCGAGGCGCAGACCCCGTCCCGGTGACGGCTGCCGTGTGCGCCGGTCCCCGTCTAGCCCATCTGCTGGCGCCGGAATGGCGTCAAGTCGACCTGCCGGCCAGGAGCCACCCGGGCGCCAGTGACATCGGTATCGACCTCGTGTTGCTCGAGGTCTGCCACGGCACCGTTCCGGGATGGGCGCACGGCGAGCGTGGCCTCGACAGGGCGCTACGAGACTGCGTCGAGAGAGGGATACCCGTCGTCGCGTGGTGCACCGACTCCCTGCCGGTGTCCACGTCGTGGTGGCCGTTGGTCACCACGGTCGCGGCGAGTACCGCTGCTCTTCGGGAAGAGCTGCAGCACCTCCATGACGCGGTGCTCCTGCTGCCGGCCGCAGCGCAGCCCCGGGTCCACCGCCCTTGGGGTCCCTCCCGCCGACGTCAGGGCGCCCTCGTCGTCATCGACGGGTTCGCCCAGCTGGAGGACGACCACGACCTGGTCGACGTGCTGGGCCCAGGGCTCTCGCCGATGACCGCATCGGATCTGCGGCTCATCCGGATCAAGGGAAAAAGCTCGTGGGTGACGCTGCCCTCAGCGCTGTCCGACCGAGTGGAGCCCTCCCGTGAGTGGGCCGATCTGGAGAACGCTCTGGGGGACTGTCGGGTGGGGGTCGATCTCAGCGCGGCGTCCGTCGCGGGCCCGTGGACCACCATGGCGCTGGCGTGCGCGGGCGTGGCCCTGGTGGGCGCGACCGGCTTGACCCGTGACCTTCCGGATGAGGTCGATGATCTCGTCCCCCGCCGCGACGGGGCCAAGACGCTACGTGGCGAGATCGTGGCTCGTGTCCAGCAGCAGGAGCTGGCAGATCGGGAGGGTCATCTGCTCCAGCGAGCGGTGCTGAGCGGCCATACTGCGCGTCATCGGGTCCACGCGTTGCTCACAGCAGCGGGCATCGACACCCCCACGCCCCGACGTTCGGTCTCGGCCGTCGTCCCGACCAACCGGGTCGAGGAGATCGACAACGTCTTGGCGAACCTGGCGAGGCAGTCTCACGATGAGACCGAGCTGGTCCTTGTGCTACACGGGCTCGACCTTTCGGAGCAGGAGCTCGCGGCACGCGCTGCGGACGCCGGCGTGGCAGACCTCTCCGTGGTCCACGCAGACGCGACCCTGACTCTGGGCGCGTGCATGAACCTCGGTGTCGATGCCTCGTCCGGGCGGTACATCGCGAAGATGGACGACGACAACTTCTACGGCGAGCACTACCTGAAGGACCTCGTGCACGCCTTCGACTACACCAATGCCGGGATCGTCGGTAAGTGGTGTCACTACGTGTGGCTGCGGTCCACGGGCGCCGTCGTCCTGCGCTACCCCGACTCGGAGCATTCGCTGGAACGGCGCGTGCAGGGCGGGTCGATGATGTTCGACGCCGGGATCCTGCGCAGCCTGAGATTCAGCGACATCCCGCGCGCGGTGGACTCGGACATCTTGGACCGTGCCGCCAGCGAAGGGGTGCAGATCTACAGCGCGGACCGCTTCAACTTCGTTTCGATGCGTGGCGCTGACCGTCATGCACATACCTGGACCGTGGAGGACTCCACTTTCCTGACCAAGACCGGACGCCTGGTGTTCTACGGCGATCCTCGGCCCCACGTGTCGGTCTAGGAGGTCGGACAATGGAAAGGTTTTGCCGATGCGGAGTGACATGCGCTCGATGATGCGCGAGGTGATCGAGCGGACTCCGATGGCTCCGGTCACCCGCCTTCCGTCCCAGGGTGGCCGTGCTGGTCGCACGGCCGTCCTGATCCGCGCGGCTCACCTACGCCTCGCGTCCCGCCCGCACGAAGCGCTGCGGTTGCTGGACCGGATGCCGACGGCCGACCTCCCGGCCCGGGGGCACACCCTGCGGGCTCAAGCGCTGGAGGACACCGGACAGCTCGACCAGGCTTTGGCTGCCGCGCGCGCGGCGACCACGGCTAGCCCGAGCGACGTCTCTGCGTTGCTGACGAGGCTGCGGATCGCTCGTGCCGTCGCTGCTGACACGGATGTGACCGTGTGCCTGGAACTGGCGTGCCAGGTTGAACCGCGGAACGCCGTCGAGGCCGCCCAGCTGGCCCGAGCCTTCCGCAGCGACGACATCGAGGTCCTTCGGGCGTTTGTCGAGCGCATGCCGCACTGGAAACACACCGTCTCCACGGCGGAACAGGTGCGGGTGGAGACCGAGGGCCTGGTGGCCTGTGGGGTCAGCGATCGAGACATCTCAGAGACCGCTGTGAGGGCGGCTTCGGACTCGCAACGGGCACTCGAACGCGCCGTGCTTCAAGTGGTGACCTTGTCCGACTGGCGCGCTGCCGCTCGGCTGGTGGGGGAGGTCAGTGTGTCGCGGGAGATCGCGAAGGAGGTCTCTCGGGCTGCGGCCCGGGCCCTGAAGGACGGGTGGGTGGACGAAGCGGCCGTCATCGCAGACTGCGCGATCCGGTCAGGGACCGGGATGAACCAAGCACGGGCCGTGCACGCGCAGGCCATGGAGCAGCAGTTCGTCATCCGATCGGGGTGGCCGGTGGAGCTGCCACGGGAACGTCGCTACGAACCAGACCGCCGATCGACCCTGACGGTCCTGGCCCAGTCGCTTCCGCACCGTTCGGGCGGATACGCCACCCGCTCGCACGGCATACTGACCGGTCTGCGCGCTCGTGGCTGGGAGCCACAGGTCGTCACTCGGCTCGGCTTCCCCTACGACCGGTGGTCCTCGAGCAACACTGACGAGGTCAGCGACAAGGACGTCGTCGATGGCGTCGCCTACACACGTCTCCTCGAGCCCGGTGAGCGTGCCTATCCGACGACACCGATCGCCTCGTACATTGAACGGTTCACGGCGCGCATCATGGCTCATGCGACTCAACAGCGGGCCGCGCTGATCCACGCCTCCAGCTTCCAGAACAACGGGCTGGCCGGTCTCGCGGCGGCCCGGCGTCTTGGGATCCCGTTCGTCTACGAGATGCGGGGGCTGGAGGACCTGATGAAGGTCTCGCGCAAGCCGG
>JBASAN010000062.1:0-2229 GCA_049650625.1 Ornithinimicrobium sp. | reverse complement strand
CTCGGCGATGGACTCCGAGACGTCGACCAGCACCACCGCGACCTCCGCCTTCTCCAGGGCAGCCTGGGTGCGCAGCGAGGAGTAGAAGTCGGCGCCGCGCGTCTGGTGCACGCGACGCCGGATGCCCGCCGTGTCGACGAAACGCCACACCGTGCCGCCGAGATCGATGAGCTCGTCGACGGGGTCTCGGGTGGTGCCGGCCACGTCGTCGACCACCACGCGCTCGGTGCCGGCCAGCCGGTTCAGCAGACTGGACTTGCCGACGTTGGGACGGCCCAGGAGGGCGACCCGGCGGGGGCCACCCTCCCCGTACCCGGCGGGCATGGCCGACGCATCGGGCAGCACGTCGAGCACAGCATCCAGGACGTCCCCACTCCCCCGGCCGTGCAGCGCTGACACCGGCCAGGGCTGCCCGAGCCCCAAGGACCAGAGCATCGCCGCGTCAGCCTCGGTCCGCTGGTCATCGACCTTGTTGGCCACGAGCACCACGGGCTTGCCGGATCGGCGCAGGAGCCGGACGACCGCTTCGTCGGTGTCGGTGGCCCCGACGGTGGCGTCGACGATGAACATCACCGCATCCGCCATCTCGATGGCTACCTCGGCCTGCTCGGCCACCCGCAGGTGGATGCCGGTGGCGTCGACTTCCCACCCTCCGGTGTCGATGAGGGTGAAGTCGCGTCCGGACCACTCCGCGGCGTACTGCACGCGGTCCCGGGTGACTCCTGGAACATCCTCGACCACGGCTTCCCGGCGACCGAGGATCCGGTTGACCAGCGTGGACTTGCCCACGTTGGGTCGACCCACCACGGCCACGACGGGCAGAGCCGCCAGACCTGAGCCGTCGCCGCGGGCCCCAGCGCCCTCTCCGCCGTCGACGAGGGCGACGTCCTCCTCGGTCAGCTCGAAGTCGTCGAGCCCTGCCCGCAGGGCCGTCTCGACGAACGGGCTGGTGTCCACCTCGGGTGTGGTCTCAGTGGGGCGGTCAGGGGTGTTCGAGGTCATACCTGTCCTTCAGCCACGCGCACGTGACGCTTGATCCGGGAGAGCATGGCGATCATGCCGCGCATCCGCAACGGTGAGACGGCTTGCGCCAGGCCGAAACGGTAGGGCGCGTCGTCCGGCACATCGAGAACGGCCTGTGGGCTCAGGCCGTCGAGCGACTCGTGCAGGATGCCCGCGAAGCCGCGTGTGGTCGGTGACTCCGGCGGTGCGTCGAAGAAGAGCCTGACCTCGCGTCCGTCCTCGCCGGTGTCCTTCTCGCCGACCTCGACCGCGAGGAACAACGGTGACTGACACTCATGGACGCGTTCCATCTGGTCCAGGTGGTCGGCATACCGCGGGGGCAGGTCGGGGAGCTCTTTGCTGAGCTCCAGCAACAGCTGCAGCCGGTCGGGCTCCGTGACGGCCTGGAAGTCGTCCACCAGCTCGGCCATGGCCGGCGGTAGCGCCGCGAGGTCGTCCTGCCCGTCGGGGGCGGATGCCGAGCTGCTGGTGGGCTGGCCGGTCATCGCTCCACCGGGACCCGCACGGCGTTGCCCCACTCGGTCCATGAGCCGTCGTAGTTCCGCACGCCCTCAAAGCCCAGGAGATGGGTCAACACGAACCAGGTATGGGAGCTGCGTTCTCCGATGCGGCAGTAGGCCACCACCTCGTCGCCGGGGTCCAAACCCTTCTCCTGCTGGTAGATCTCGGTCAGCTCCGCACGCGTCCGGAAGGTGCCGTCCTCCTGCGCTGCCCTGGCCCAGGGCACGGACGAGGCCCCGGGGATATGGCCCCCGCGCATGGCCCCTTCCTGGGGATAGTCGGGCATATGCAGCAACTCGCCGGAGAACTCGCCCGGCGAACGGACGTCCACCAGCGGTTTGCCCAGGTGGGCCAGGACGTCTTCCTTGAACGCGCGGATGGTGCTGTCGTCCCGTTCGACGACGGGGTAGGACGCCGTCCTGCTCTGCGGAACCTCGGTCGTCATCTCCTGGCCGGCGGCCAGCCAGGCCGCGCGTCCGCCGTCCAGCAACCGCACGTCGGGATGCCCGAACAGGCTCATCACCCAGAGGGCATAGGCCGCCCACCAGTTGCTCTTGTCTCCGTAGATCACCACGGTGGTCTCACGCGTCACCCCTCGTGCCGACATGACCTCAGCGAAACGGGCACCGTCGACGTAATCGCGGGTCAGCGGGTCGTTCAGGTCGAGGTGCCAGTCCAGCTTGCGAGCGCCGGCGATATGTCCGG
>JBASAN010000061.1:0-1983 GCA_049650625.1 Ornithinimicrobium sp. | reverse complement strand
GTACCTGGACCTGGCGGCCGCGGGGTCCGACGCGGGTGGTGGCGTGGTCGGCGAGCCAGGTCAGGATCTCGGTGGCGGCGCGGTCCTGGGCGGCGTCGTAGGCATCGGCGAGGGCGGGGTGCAGCGCGGCGGCCATCGACCAGGTCTTGGGTCCGTTGACGACGACCTCGACGAAACGGAGCGCGTTGTCGTCGCTGCGGAGCCGACCCTTGGGTGCGCCGGTGCTGTCGAGGCCGGCGACCCACTGCTCGTAGGCGGGGCCGTCGAGCTGGCCCACCCGGCGCACCGAGGCGGCGTCCTCGCCGGCGAGGGCGACGTAGTGGGTGGCGAGCCCGGTGCCTTCGGCGAGGTAGTAGTCATCGACGCGGGAGCGGTCGGCCTCGACGTAGTTGCGCGCGGCGGTAGGCGAGCCGCGGTAGAACTTCACCCCACCGTGCACGCCTCGTCACCGCCCGTCAGAACTCGTCACTTACCCTTGAGATGACGAAAGACCCGCCCGGAGGGGCGGGTCGATCTACGGACATTCGTAGCATGCGTGCCGCTCGGTTTGAAGACGTTGCGAGACGGGGTGCGCAGGCACCCTCTTGACTCGTCAGACGGCGTCAAAGGACGAATCGCGGGGCTTGGGACGTCAGTTCCGAACAGCGTGCTTGCGCGTCACTAAGACTTCGACGCCGTTCAAGGGCCGCGGAAGGGCAGGCGTGCGTGCCGACGCAAGATTCAGGCAAGCCACCCCAGTCCGGTGACCAATGCTTGGGGACGCGTCGGGCAGCTCTCTAATGGAAGCGCCAGTCCCCGAACTGGTGAGCCGAGTTGGGCGACTCTACGACGTGGACACGCACGGTGTTGGGGGTGACAAGCCGCTGGCTGAGGTCCAACGCCAGTGCGCGGACTGCTGCAAGCTCATCAGGTAGCGTCTGACTCACGAGTTGGCTGGCAAGCCGCTCACATGCGTCGTTCATGTCCGCTCGGGAGTCGAGATGCACTCCGCCGCGATATCCGGCGGGTTGTCCCTGGACGAACCGCTCCAGCGCCGGTCGGAGGGTCGCGTCAACCCGTTGCAACATGAACGCATTGGCCAACTGCTCTTCGAGTGGGTTGTACCCCAGAGCAGCATCAACCTGGTCTCGGTAGGTCGCGTACGGCTGGCCCAACTTCTCCGCTTCCAGAATCGCGGAAGCCGACGCGACGATGTGATGGAACATCTCATGCAGGTAGAGGGCGTGTGCTGCCCCGCCAAGTGCGGCGTCGAGCGAGTGGCCTTCCTGCTGCAGGTGTCGTGCCAAGAGTTCGATTCCACCCGTGGTCAGGAAGATTCCTGTTCGGGTGGGCTCCATCGCATAAACGGGCCCCGTGACGGCCTGGGGCGCACGGTAGTAGGCCAGCAGATCCATGGCCGGGTTCGGGGCTGGATCGGGCTCAGGGACCGAGGGATCAGTCCCGCTCGGTAGGGTCATCGCCACAAGGTCGGGATCCGTCTTGCTGAGACTAGGCTGGTTGAGGACGGTCCGCATTTGCAGTTCCACACCGACATCCCTAACCGACTGGTGCTTGAGCTCAAGTGAGGTGAGGAGCCGGCCACCAGTTACAGGCTCTTTATGAGCCCGCAGCAGGTCGACAGTGGGGTTGCCTGAAGTGAGGACTTTGAAGAAGATCCTATCCAAGGTCGTCATCCGCCCATTACAGCGAAGACGGACATCCTTGGGCGTCGAAATGCGACATTGGTCGAAACTGGCCCGCGTCCATGCCCCGATCTCGCCTGCCACTTCCAGGGAACTTCTGCAGATGGGCGTCCTGTAGCGCGTGTCGAATCGATCCACAGAGGTCTGGCCGCGAAACGAGGGAAGACGGACCATTGCTCAGTGGACGACGCGAGTTGGGCGAGTAGCCCCGCCTCCCGGAGGGTGATGCAGGGCAACAAGGGGCGGGACACGTCTCCGGAGCTGGCGGTGCGCCGACGGCTTCACGCAGCAGGTCTGAGGT
>JBASAN010000060.1:0-3549 GCA_049650625.1 Ornithinimicrobium sp. | reverse complement strand
CTGGTGAACCGTCAGTCCACCCGGGCCTACAAGAAGTCCACCGGCCGGTTGCCCAGGTCCGTCCGGGCATGACCTCGGCGACCGCTCCGGTCGGTCGCTGAAGGCTCGCGACCTGCGAGACTGGTCGCCGTGCCTCACGACGACCCAGCGCCCGAGGACGACGCCCGGGTCCGCCTGTTGTTGGCCCACCTCGGTGCCGCGATGATCGCGACGGGTCAGCCGGTGAACGAGATCGAGGAGGAGCTGGAGGAGGTCGGCGCGCACCTCGGCTACCCGAACGCTCAGGTGGGTGCGGCGCCCACGGGCTTGATGCTGTCGCTGCGCAGTGGCGATCCGGCGGCCTACGAGTCGGTGACGGCCAAGGTTCGTCTGGATCAGGCGAGCGAGGTGCGCCGCATCCGTCATCAACTGGTCTTCGCCGAGCTCACGGTCTCCGACGCTTTCGACCAGCTGTCGCGCTTGCGGGCCAAGCCGCCGCTGTACCAGCCGTGGCTCACCAAGGTCGCCTGGGTCTTCGTCGCCGCCGGCATCGGCTTCATCCTGCAACCGGGATGGGCCAACGTAGCCGCCGTCGTCGTCTGCGCGATCGCCGTGCTCGGCCTGAACTCCCTGGCCAGTCGTGCTCAGGTGATGGCCACGCTGCTGCCCACCATCGCCGCCTTCGTCGTCACCGTGATCGTCTTCCTCGCGGCCGATATGGGATGGATCGAAGGTCCGTTGCGCACCGTGCTCCCCCCGATCGCAGCCTTGCTGCCGGGAGCGCTGATCGTGACGGGTATGTCGGAGCTGGCCGCCGGTCACATGCAGGCGGGCGCCTCCCGGTTGACCTACGGCATCGTCCAGCTCGGTCTGTTCGCGCTCGGATTGATCGCTGCCACAACGCTGTTGCAGGTCCCCACCGCGATGATGGTCAACATTCGGGTCGAAGACATCGGGTGGTGGGCACCCATCGTGGGGTTGCTCCTCATTGCGTTGGGAATCAGCCTGATGGAGAGCGTGCCGTTGTCGATGTCGCCGTGGGTCTTGCTGGTCTTGGTGATGGCTTTCGCCGCTCAGTCCGTGGGTCATCTGCTCGGATCAGCGGCCCTGGGCGGGTTCTTCGGAGCGATCGCGGCCAGCCTCGGGGCCACCTTCGTGGAGCTGCTGCGACCGCAGCTGGCCCGGTTGGTGCTCTTTCTGCCGGCCTTCTGGCTTCTCGTCCCCGGGAGCTTGGGGCTCCTTGGCGTGACGACACTGGTCGCCGACCGGGGCCAGGCGGTCGACGCTGGCCTCGACATCACCGCGGTCATCTGTGCGATCGCCCTCGGCCTCCTCATCGGCTCAGCCCTCGGACTCGCCTTGCGCAATCGGCTGCGGCCCTCACCGATAGTCTCCTGACCATGGGAATGTTCAGCCGCAAGAAGTCCCCCGCCCCGGAGCCGGACGCCTCGGCGCCACCGCAGGTCGACCTGGACGAGAACGGGCTGCCGACCACTCCCACCCAGCCGCTGCGTCAGGTTGACGAGGAGCAGATCGCCGCAGACCTGCAGACCTTGCAGGAAGAGGGCGTCGACGTCGACGACCTGGACTCCCTCGCCCGGGGCCTGGACACCGCATACCAGGAATGGGCGGCCGAGCGCGAGGCCGACCACCGGCAGATCGTCCGCCGGTACGCCATCGGCATCGGGGAGCACCTCGACCGCCACACCGACCTCGACTGGTGTCTGGTCAGCGACGTCTTCGGCACCGACCTGGGCCTCGCTGACGGCCCCCGCGGAGACTTCATGGTCGTGCCGGGCAACCTCGTGGCGGGCCGGTGGATGCGCGGGGAGACGGGTTGGATCCCCGATGTCGTCGGGCATCTCATCCGGCGCCGCGAACGTTAGACGTACCTCGCCAACCAGCGACGGTCGATGCGGCGTTTGAGTCTCAGCGGTCCTCGGCCGATCCACCACCAGCGGCCCCGCCTCGCCAGCCCATAGCCGCCACCGAGGTCCAACACCTGAAGGACCTGCCGTTGCGGGTGGAACTCCGGCGCCTTACCCCCGGTGGCTCTGGCCACGAGGGCAGCCAACAACACAGGTCCCTGACGCACTCCGTAGACCCCGATGCGCGGCAGGGGCTGAGGCAGGAAGTGGGAGCAGTCGCCGGCGGCGTAGACCTCGTCATGGTCAGGGTGCTGCAGCGAAGCCCGGACCGGGATACCTGCGCCCGGCTTCCCTTCGAAAGCCAGCCCCAAGGTCTGGATCAGCGGCGAGGCGACGAGCCCGGTCGCCAGGATGACGACATCGTGGGCCAGGGAGCGACCGTCGCTCAGCACCACCCGGTCGGCCTCGACGCTGGTCACCGCCAGATCGGTATGCACGCGCACCCCGCGGCGCGTCAGCAGCCTGAACACCGCGCTCCGGGCGCCCTTGGACAGCAACGGAGAGATCGTCTCGGACGCCTCAACCACATTCACCACCACACCTTCACGGCAGGCCACGTTGCCGGCCAGCTCGAGCGACGACGAACCACCCCCGACGATGGTGACATGCGCGCTGCGTGAAGAATCTGCGAGAGCGTCGACGGCGGCGGTGAGCCGAGCATCCAGACCCGCGAGGACCTCCAACGGTTTCACCGTGAGGACGTCATCACTGACCACCATGTCGTGCGTGGCCGCGACACTGCCGATGTTGAAGGAGATGACGTCGTAGTCCAGCCACCGACCGTCGTCGCATCGGGCCCGTCTGCCCTCCAGATCCAGCTCGGTGAGCGTCCCGACGCAATGCTGCACCGGTCCCATAGCGGCGAGGGCAGCCACGTCTACGGCTCCTTCTGAGATCGGCAGCACCCCGGTCGCCGTTGCAGAAGCCACCCCGCTGTACCTGAACTGGGCTGGGGCGAGAAGATGCACGGCGTATCCCGCCTTCGCCAGGTCCTGTGCGTGACGCAGCAGGTGCAGGTGTGCATGGCCCGCACCGACCAAGAGAAGGTCGATCGGTGCGGTGGCGGACATGGTTCAGTACACCAGCCGAACCACGTACCGTCCTATTCAACAAGTTTGCGACTGCGCTGTGCCGGCCCAGCCGCACCGCGACCAACAGGCGGGAGACAGACCGTGAGTTCCTGGACCGATGACCTTGGCGACGATCCGTGGCGCGCTCGTCGCGCGCGGCGCCAACGACTGATCGGCATGCTCGTCATCTTTGCCATGGCCCTTCCGGGCGCGGCGGCACTGCTATCGCTGCTGGGGTAGCCACCAGCGAACGGTCTCGACGGGGGTTCGCCCGCGCCGACCTCAGAGCAGGCGGCTGACGGCGTCCAGTCCGCCCAGACCTGATACGTCCTGCGCCAGCAAGGGAACTTGCGTGGTCTCGATGTCGGGCAGTGCTTGGCTGAGCACCGCCAGATGTCCTTCCTCGCTGCCGTGACGAGCCGCCAGGAACGATCCGGCATCACGCGGGGAACGCTTGTTGACGACCAGCGCGTCGACCCTCGAGCCCAGTCGAGCGAGGTCCCGCTCGAGCTCGATGGTCTCCAGCACCGGCAGGCGTTCGGCAGCGAGAACGACGACGAAGGCCGTGTGCT
>JBASAN010000059.1:0-1707 GCA_049650625.1 Ornithinimicrobium sp. | reverse complement strand
AACAGGAATTGCTCGATGCCTATGACAGCGTCGAAACCACGTTGGGCGTGGCCGAGCTTGACGAACGCACCGGCCGACATAACGGCCACCATTTGCTCGACGGATGGAAATCCTATGCCGCCGGGTCTACCGATCCGCTCGATACCAAGGCCCCTGCAGTCTGGTTCAGCAAAAACTGGCGCTCCGATGCTCCCGAAAACAAATGTATCTCATGCGGATATTGCAATACCGGCTGTCCCTATGGCCGCAAGAATGCGATGCCCGAAAGCTACCTGACACAAGCGACGGGCCATGGCGCGAAAATTCTTGCCGATACGACCGTCTCGCGGATCATATGGACCGATGTCAGCCGCAGCCATGCGCGCGGCGTAGAAGTCAGCGTAAAAGGCGGTGCCAAACGCACGATCATGGCGACGAAGGGCGTCGTCGTGGCGGCGGGCACGGTCGCATCCACCAATGTCCTTCGCGAAAGCGGCATCGAGAAATCGGGCGAAGGCATATCGCTCAATATCGCCTGCCCCGTAGTCGCGCTGATGCCAAACGAAGTGCGCTCGTGGGACGAGGATCAGATGTCCACCTATATCGACCGCGCGGACTTCCTGATCGAAAGCCATTTCCAGCCGCCGCTCAGCATGGCCACTTTGGTCCCCGGGTGGTTCGACGACCATTTCGACCGGATGCTCAATTACAACCGGCTCGCTTCGGCTGGCGTGCTGTTTCCCGCCGACCGGCTCGGCCGCGTCAAAAAGGGCAAATTGCATTTCGAATTGACCGAGGCCGAACTGGACGTGCTGCGCCGCGGGCTTGCCACCATGACCAAAGTGCATTTCGCCAATGGCGCGCTCGAAGTCTACCCTGCCCTGCTCGTCGGACAGACTCTGAAACGCGGCATGACCGACGAAGAAATCGACCGGTTTTACGAAGAAAGCATCCGCGAACCCGACGATATCGTGCTGTCGAGTTCGCACCCGCAGGGCGGCAATGCGATCAATGCCGACCCGGCCAAGGGCGTGATCGACCCGGATAACCGCGTCCACGGCACCGACAATGTCTATGTCTGCGACGCCAGCGTCTTCCCCAGTTGCATCCGCGTCAACGCGCAGCTCACTACCATGGCCATGTCCCACCGCGCGACGCACGGGAAACGGATTTTCGGCGGGTAAAGGCGAGAGATAGCGAAATTGCGCTAGCCCAAATATATCGTCATTCCCGCGAAAGCGGGAATCTATCTCACCACGCAAATATATACACGCAACCGTTGTGAGATAGATTCCCAGTCAAGCTGGGAATGACGATGTTTTAAATATGCTCAAGCGTACGACTTCCATGTCCGACATGCTTCACCCCCGCAGGGCAAGCCAAGCTAAACGAGTTCAGCATGACGAAAAAATGAATCCAATTGATACAATTCCATCTCTCGGCCATATTCGCCGAAAAATATAACAGGAGAGACGGATTTATGGTCGAAGATATCGGTAAGGCGAAGAACAAGACCCGGCTGGAAAACGAGGCGGCGGGATCCACCATGGCTCTGGGGCCGCTGGTCGGGCTGGCGCGTGAGGATTTCGTCGGGGCGATAGGGCTTTTGCTGCGCGAAACCGCGACCGATCCGGCCCGCAACGTCCGCCATGCGCAGGCGTTCGGCGAAGACCTTGTCAAAATCATGACCGGCAAATCCGACCTTGCGCCCGATCCGAAAGACAAGCG
>JBASAN010000058.1:0-9906 GCA_049650625.1 Ornithinimicrobium sp. | reverse complement strand
ATGTGGAACGAGGAGCAGGGCCGGGCCACTGCCCAGGAGTCGTATGAGTCCGTGCTCTCCCGCCCCGCGGATGACGAGTACTGGGACGTCGTCGTGGCCGATCCCGGTGCGATGGACCTCTTCGCGGGAGCGGTCTACACGAGGGGTGCAGCCACCCTGCACGCCCTGCGCAACGAGATCGGCGACGAAGCCTTCTTCGAGCTGGCGAAGACGTGGGTGGCGCGGTACGGCGGAGGCACGGCGAGCAGCGCGGACTTCATCGCGTTGGCGGAAGAGGTCTCGGGCCAGGACCTGCAGTCACTCTTCGACGTGTGGATCTATACCCCGGAACGGCCCAACGTCTAGGACGAGGCTCAGCTGTCCGGTGCGTCAGCGCCACGCTTCGGTGTGGCGCTGACGTAGCCCAGGTGGGTGTCGACGACGTTGTGCAGCGGCTCCCCCTGCAGCCAGCGCTCGGCGTTGTCGACGAACTGCCTCGCCAGCGTCTCCAGCCACCCTTTGGCATCTCCGCTCATATGCGGGGTGATCCGCACTCCCGGCAGGTCCCATAGGGGGGAGTCCACCGGAAGGGGCTCAGGATCGACCACGTCGAGGCTGGCCCCGTCGAGCTGACCGGCGCTCAGCGCCGCGATCAGGTCCGCGGTCACCACGCTCTCCCCGCGACCGACGTTGATCAGGTGAGCGTGGGTCGGGAGCGAGGCTAGGACGTGGGCGTCAACCAGGCCGCGGGTCTGGTCGGTCAGCGGCGCAATGACCACCAGGTAGTCCGCATCTGCGACGTGCTCGGCCAACTCGGAACTGGGCACCACGACCCCGAAGTCCGGGTCGTCACGGCGAGCCGTACGGCCCACCCCCCGCACCTGCATACCCACCGCCAAGAGCAGCCGGGCGCACTCGCGACCGATCGCTCCGGTGCCCACCACAACGGCGCGAGCACCACGGACTGGGCGCGTCTCACGGTGCTGCCAGCGATGGTCGCGCTGCAGTTCAGCGCTGGCATGGGTCTGCTTGGCGTGGGCCAGCACGACGCCCAGCACGTACTCGGCGATCGGACGGTCGAACACCCCCCGGGCGTTGGTGACCACCACGTCGCTGTCGCTCAGCTCAGGAAAGATCAGTGAGTCGACACCGGCAGCCGCCACGTGCACCCACTCCAAGGCGTCGCAGTACGGCCACGCCTCGCGCAGCGCCGGGGAGAAGAAGTCCCAGAGGAAAAGGGCCTGGGCGCCGGTCATCGCCGCCGCCAAACCGGCGCTGTCGCACATCCGCAACTCTGCCTTGTCCTGCAGTTCCTCCAGGAACGGGGGCCGATCGTCGACACTCTTGCTCAGCACAGTGATCACGGGGCGGCCGGTCATGGCGTCAACGTAGGATCGCCGTGTCTTATTGTCAACAATCCGTGGAGCAGACAGGATGGCGAGATGAGCGATGGGGAGCAGACGTGGACAGGGACGTTCACGCCGGCCGAGTATGCAGCCCGTCTGGCTGGTGTGCAGGCGGCCATGCAGCAGCGCGACATGGACGCGCTCATCGTTACCGACCCGGCCAACCTCTACTACCTGTCGGGCTACAACGCCTGGTCCTTCTACATGCCGCAGTGCATGGTGGTGCCGGTCAGCGGCGTTCCCCACCTGTTCGCACGTGCGATGGACGCCCAAGGTGCCCACCACACGGCATACCTGCCCCCCGAGCAGATCCACGGCTACCCCGAGACACTCGTGCATCGCCCGACCGTCCATCCGTTCGACTGGATCAGCAAGCGCTCGCTCGAGTTGGGGCTGCTCCCGTCCTCGGCCGGCGCGGTCGTCGGGGTCGAGATGGACGCCCACTACTTCTCCCCCCGGGGGTACGTGGCGCTGCAGCAGGGCGTGCCCTCTGCCTCCCTGGTCGACAGCCAGGAGATGGTGAACTGGGTGCGGGTGGTGAAGTCCCCCGCCGAGCAGGATGTGCTTCGGATGGCCGGAGAGATCACCGACCACGTGATGGCGACGGCCATCGAGGCGATCTCGGTCGGTCGACGACAGTGCGACGTGGTGGCCGAGATCCAGTACGCGCAAACGCTCGGGGCACGGACTCTGGGCGGTGACTACCCCGCGATCGTGCCGATGCTGCCGACCGGCGCCACTGCCGGCACCCCCCACCTGACCTGGTCCGACCTTCCGCTGCGAAAGCACGAGGCGACCACGATCGAGCTGAGCGGCGTCTACCGGCGCTACCACGCGCCACTGGCCCGCACGGTGAGTCTCGGCTCGCCTCCCCCACGGCTCGCCCATTGCGCAGCGGCTACCGCAGAGGGGTTGGCGGCAGCGCTGGACACGATGCGGGCCGGGGTCACCGGGCGCGACGTGCACGCAGCCTTCACGACGACGCTCAGCCGCCACGGACTGACCAAGGAGTCGCGGATCGGTTACTCCATCGGCATCGGCTATCCGCCTGACTGGGGCGAGCACACGGTCAGCCTGCGCACCGAGGATGACACCGTGCTCCGCTCGGGCATGGCCTTCCACGTCATCCTGGGTATGTGGATGGACGACTGGGGCTACGAGACCTCCCAGTCCGTGTTGGTCCAGGACGACCACGCCGAACTGCTGACCCACCTGCCTGCTGAACTCACCGTCAAGACCTGAAGCACGACGATCCGAGAAGGAGCACCGATGAGCACCAGCACCACCACCCTGCCGTTCGCTGAGCGCACCCGAGGCCTGGTCGGGTCGGTGATCGACTCCAGCACGGCGCTGCTTGCCGCCCAGACCCACGACATCGTGCGGTTCGCGATGGGGTCCCCCGCCGCCGAAGCCATCCCTACCGCTGCGCTGGCCGAGGTCTCGCGCACCGCCTTGGGCGTCTCGCGACCGGACGCCTTCGACTACGCCGCGACCGAGGGTGACATGCCGCTGCGCAAGGCCGTGGTGCGGATGCTCGAAGGCACGACCGACGCGACCTCCCTGGACCGGGTGACCATCACCTCGGGTGGTATGCAGGGCCTGGATCTGGCCTGCAAGCTGTTCGTGGACCCGGGTGACTACGTCAGTGTGGAGTCGCCGACCTACACCAACGGCAGCGCGACGGCCTTGTCCTACGAGGCTCGGCTGTTGGAGATCCCGGTCGATGCCGAGGGCATGGTCATCGACGACCTCGTCACGCAGGCGGAGCAGACCGGGCAGCGGCCCAGCGTGATCTACACCGTGCCGACCTTCCAGAACCCGTCCGGAGCGTCGATGAGCCTGGCCCGGCGCCAGCAGCTGCTGCAGGTGGCGCACGACTGGGGGTCGGTGATCATCGACGACGACCCCTACGGCATGCTGCGGTTCGCCGGGGACAACGTGCCGAGCCTGCACGAGCTGGCGGCCGGCGACCCCTTGGTCTTCTCAGTGCGCACGTTCAGCAAGATCATCGCCCCCGGGCTCCGCGTCGGTTGGGTCGACACCGACCCTGCTCTGCAGCAGATGTTGATCAACGCCAAGCAGGCGATGGACACCTGCACCAACCTGCCGGCTCAGCGGCTGGTCACCGGCTTCCTGGAGGGCGGATACCTCAGCGAGCACCTGACCGAGACCCGCGTGGCCTACCGCGAGCGCAAGCAGGCGATGCAGGAGGCGCTGACCGAGCATTTCTCAGACATCGCGCGGTGGACCGACCCCGAGGGCGGCTTCTTCCTCTGGGTGACCTTCGAGCCTGCGATCGACACCGAGGCCCTCTTCGAGGTGGCCCTGGCCGAAGGGGTGGCCTACATCCCCGGCAACGCCTTCTCTCCCAGTCGGCACTTTCCTGATGCCCTACGGCTGTGTTTCGCCTCGACCCCACCGGCCCGGATCGCCGAGGGTGTGGCACGGCTGCGCCGAGCGGTCGACCGACTCGCCGGTTGAGACACCCATGACACCGGAGAGTCCCAGCACCACGGCCCGAGAGCAGGAGGTGCTCGACCGCATCGACCCCGAGGCAGTGGTGCGGGCCGCCCAGCTCCTGATCCGGGCCCCCGGGGAGAACCCACCCGGTCAGGAGCAAGCCACCGCCGAGGCGCTGCTCGAGCTGGCCGGTGCGGCGGGACTCGAGGTGCGGTCCTGGGACGTCGAGCCGGGTCGACCCAACGTCGAGGTCACGCTCCCCGGCGGCGGTGGCCCAGGGTTACTCGTGCTGGGCCACACCGATGTGGTGCCCATCGGTGAGGGATGGACCCGTGAGCCGTGTGGCGGCGAGGTCGTCGACGGGCGGGTCTACGGTCGAGGTAGCACCGACATGCTCGGTGGCCTGGCCGCCGTCGTGGCGGCGATGGGTGCCCTGCGTACCGCCGCCGTTCGGCTATCGGGTCCCGTCCTGCTCGCGGCGTTGGCCGACGAGGAGCAGAACGGCATCGGCGTCCGGGAGTGGATCGCCCGGCCGCAACCCGGTGACCTGGTGGGTTGCGTCGTGGCCGAGCCGACCGATCTGCAGACGATCATCGCCGCCCGAGGAGCCTGCTACCTGGATGTCATCGTCACCGGTCTGGCGGCGCACGCGGGTCGCCCCGGAGACGGCCGCAACGCGATCGTCGGCGCAGCAGCGGTGGTGGCCGAGCTGGACCGGTGGCACACCGAGATGATCGACCAGGCCCACCCGCTCGTAGGCCCGCCGACCTTCAACGTCGGCACCATCAGCGGGGGCACCGGCGGATCGGTGGTCGCGGCTGAGTGCCGGATCGGCGTGGACCGCAGACTTCTCCCGGGCGAGCCCATCGACGAGGTCCTGGCCTCGGTGCGGGCGCGCCTGGACGGGCTGCGACTCCAGGACCAGGGGCTGTCCGTCACAGTGACGTCACCGATGGACATGCCCGGGTTCGAGACGGCGGCGGATCACCGGTTCGTCCGGGTCGCGGACGAGGCCGCTGCGTCGGCGGGGCGTCCGGGTGTGCCCCTCGGCGGGTGGACCGCGGCGTGTGATGGTGGTTTCGTGTCGGCGGCATGGGACGTGCCCGTCATCGTGCTCGGGCCCGGCTCCGTCAACGAGCAGGCCCACCGGCCGGATGAGTCCGTCGGGGTGGACGAGCTGGTGACCGCAGCCCGTGCCTACGCCTTGATGGCCATGCGTCTCTTAGCCTGAGCCGTTGGATAGACGCCGACGTTCCAGGAGCGCCATAGTGGTCTTGATGGGGCCGATGCAGACGGCTGAGCTCGAAGGAGAACGTGGGTATGGCGAAGATCGTGTTCGGAATGAACCAGTCGCTGGACGGCTACGTCGACCACACCGCATTCGCGCCCGGCCCCGTCCTTTTCCGTCACTTCATCGAGCAGGCGCGCGCTCAGTCGGGCTCCGTCTACGGTCGTCGAATGTACGACATCATGCGCTACTGGGACGATGAGTCCGACGAGTGGGATGCCGAGGAACGGGCCTTCGGGGCGGCCTGGCGGAGCCAGCAGAAGTGGGTCGTCTCGCACTCGCTGACGTCGGTGGGTCCCAACGCCACGCTGGTCGACGAAGACCTCGAGAACTTCATCGTCCGGTTGAAAGCGGAGCGTGAAGGAGAGATCGAGGTCGCGGGGCCCGCCCTGGCCAGCAGCCTGAGCGAGCTCGGCCTGATCGATGAGTTTCGGATCTACCTGCACCCCGTCGTGGTTGGTCGCGGCCAGCAGTACTTCGACGGGAGCAAGCCGTCGCTACGTCTGGTGGACGTTGAACCACTCGCTGAAGAGGTCGTCAGACTCACCTACGCCCCTGCCTGACCACCGACTGCCGTCCCCTCACTGCTACCTCCCGGAGTGATCCATGCCCACCGCCAGTGACCTCATCGACCCGGAGTCCCGGATTCCCCTCGACGCGCTGCTCGAGGCCCTCCCAGGGGGGTCCAACGCTATCCCTGACATCGTCCAGCGCCGTGCCACCGTTTCGGCGATGTTCGCGCAGACCCAGGTGCCGGTCAACGACAACATCACGCAGCAGGATCGCGCCGTCCCTGGTCCGACGGGTGAGCCCGACATCGGCGTGCGCATCAGTCGCCCCCTGGACCGCCACGGCGCCCTTCCCGGCGTCTTCTACATCCACGGTGGCGGGATGGTGCTGGGCGACATCGACGGTGAGAACGTCCAGGCCACCACCATCAGTGACGAGGTCGGCGCGGTCGTGGTCTCGGTCGACTATCGCCTCGCGCCCGAACATCCCTACCCTGCGCCCGTCGAGGACTGCTACGCCGGCCTGGCGTGGATGGTCGACCATGCTGAAGAGCTCAGCATCGATCCCGACCGGATCGCCCTCTACGGTGGGAGTGCCGGTGGCGGCCTGGTGCTCGCGGTGGCGCTGCTGGCTCGGGACCGTGGGGGCCCGAAGATCGCCTTCCAGATGCCGATCTACCCGATGATCGACGACCGCAACGAGACAGACTCCAGTCACGCGATACGCGACCTCGGGATCTGGGATCGCTCAGCCAACATCGAAGCGTGGGCGTGGTATCTGGGTGGCAACCCCGCCGACCAGTACGCCGCCCCGGCCCGGGCCGATGACCTGTCGGGCCTGCCTGCCACCTTCATCGATGTCGGCACCGCGGACCTCTTCCTCGACGAGGACGTTGCTTTCGCCCGCCGACTCATGCAGGCCGGGGTCCCCACCGAGCTCCACGTCCACCCGGGCAGCTACCACGCTTCGGAGACGTTCGCGCCAGAAGCAGCTCTGTCGCAGCGAATCTGGGCCTTGCGGCTGGATGCCTTGCGTCGCGCGCTGAGCTAACCGCCTAGGGCAGACCGTCCGCCAACAGCTCCGCCAGGTGTCGGGCGCGGCGGGGGGTCTCCCCGGCGATCTGCGTGCGGCAGCTGAACCCGTCGGCCAGCACCGCAGTGTCGGCCTGGGCGGCGCGGACCGCGGGCAGGATCACGCGCTCCCCCACCGCCCGTGACAGCTCCTCATGGCCGGTTTCGAACCCGAAGTTCCCGGCCAGGCCGCAGCAACCCGAGTCCGGCACGGTCGCCTCGATCCCGGCAGCGGTCATCAACGCGCGGTCCGCGTCGAAACCCATCACGGCGTGCTGGTGGCAGTGCACCTGCACGAGGGCCTGCCCCCCGACCTGCGGGGGCTCCCAGTCACTCGCCCGATCGCGCAGCATCTCAGCCAGGGTCACCACCTGGTCCCGGGCCCGAGCCGCCAGCGGGTCACCCTCCAGCAGGTTGGGAGCGTCGTGCCGCAGCATCGCGGTGCAGCTGGGCTCGAGGCCGATCACGGGGGCGCCGGCTTCCAAGGCCGGCGCGATCGCTTCCAGCGATCGCCGCAAGACCTGCTTCGCCACCCCCAGCTGTCCGGTGGACACCCAGGTCAGCCCGCAACATACGGGCTTGCGCGGCAGATGCACGCTGAACCCGGCCGCTTCCAGGATGCGCACGGCAGCCACGCCCACCTCAGGCGAGAGGTAGGTATTGAAGGTGTCCGGCCACAACATGACCCGTCCCCGCTCGCCGGTACCTGCTGGCTCGTGCCCGGCGAACCACTCCAGGAACGACTGCGGCGCGAAGGCGGGGATCTCACGGTCGGCGGCGATCCCGCCCGCCCAGCGCAACACTGGCGCCAGTGGTGAGGCCGTCAGCGCGTTGACCACTCGCGGAGCAACGGACGCACCGCGGGCCCACAGCGGCAACCACCCCATCGACCAGTGCGAGCGGGGCCGGGCCCAGGGCCGGCCGGCGTAGTGGTGGTGGGTGAACTCCGCCTTGTAGGTGGCCATGTCCACGTTGACTGGGCAGTCACTGACGCATCCCTTGCACGACAGGCACAGGTCGAGGGCGTCGCGGACCTCGGTGGAGCGCCACCCATCGGTGATCACGTCCCCCTCCAGCATCTCGAAGAGCACGTGCGCCCGACCACGGGTGGAGTGCTGCTCCTCGCGGGTGACCTGGTAGCTGGGGCACATCACCCCACCGGAGGTCTGCCGGCAGGTCCCGACCCCGACGCAGCGCCGCTGGGCCTGCGCGAAGTCGTGGTTGTCTTCGGGGAAGGAGAAGATCGTGGCCACGTGACGGTCCTTGGCCGCGCCCGCCTGCCGCAGATTGACGTCGATCGGCGGCGGGTCGACGATGACCTGTGGGTTCAACACGCCGGCGGGATCGAAGGCCTGCTTGACCTGCCCGAAGAGAGCCATCGACTCGGCTCCGTACATGCGGGCCACCATCTCGCCCCGGGCTCGACCGTCGCCGTGCTCTCCGGACACCGATCCGCCCAGGCCGACCACCAGGTCGGTGGCCTCGGTGACAAAGGCACGGTAGTCGCCTCGGCCGGAGTCGGTGAGGAAGTCGAAGTCGATCCGCATGTGCATGCAGCCCTCGCCGAAATGCCCGTAGGAGGCACCGGAGTAGCCGTAGCGAGACAGCACCTCGTCCAGACCGCGCAGGTAGTCACCGAGCCGGGCCGGCGGGACCGCTGCGTCCTCCCAGCCGCACCACGCCTCCGCCCCGTCAACACGGCGGGTGGCCAGACCCGTGCCGTCGCGACGACAGCGCCACAGCACCGCCTGCGCGGAGCGGTCCGTCACCACCGACGCCGTTGCTCCCGGTATGCCGTCGCGCACCTCCTCCGCAATCCGTGCGGCCGCTTCCCCCGCCACCTCGGTCGACTCACCGGGCACCTCGACCAACAGCCAGACCCGACCCTGCGGAAGCCCGGCCGAGGTCGCCGCACGCCGCACGTCGTGGGGCAGCCGGTCGACCAGGGTGGCGTTGATGGACTCCATCGTCAAGGGTTGGTGGGGCAGCACGATGGGCACCGAGTCGGCCGCCGCGGGCGCATCCGGGAAGCCCAGAGCCAGTAGCACCGTCGCATCCGGCAGGTTCACCAGGCTCACAGTGGCCTCCAGCGTCGTGGCCAGGGTCCCTTCGCTGCCCGCCAGCAGCCGAGCCGCGTCCACCCCACGGTCACCGATGAGGTGCTGCACGGCATAACCGCTGATCTGCCGAGAGAAGGTGCCGAACCGTCGGGAGATCAGCCGCTCGTGCTGACGGCCGATCCCACCCAGCCGTCGGAGTAGTTCGCCTTCGGGACCCGATACCGGCCTGCTCCCAGCAGACTCGGGGCCCGGTGAGGTCAGCGAGAGGCGTCGCCCATCCCCGGTCACGACCTCCAGACCCAGCACGTTGTCGGCGGTCGTGCCCCAGGCGACCGAGTGGGCGCCGCAGGCGTTGTTGGCGATCATCCCGCCGAGCGTCGCGCGGCTGGCCGACGACGGGTCCGCTCCGAAGGTCAACCCGTGCGGGCGGCCCGCCGCCATCAGGTCCGTGAGGACGACCCCCGGCTGCACCACGGCTGTACGGGCCACCGGGTCCAGGTCGAGGATGCTGTTCAAATGTCGCGACACGTCCACGACGACGCCACCGATGGCGTTGCCCGCCATGCTCGTCCCGCCGGCCCGCAGGACGGTCGGGGTGCCGGACTGTCGGCATACCGCGAGGGTAGTGAGCAGGTCTTCCTGGTCGAGCGGGACCACGACGGCCTGCGGCACGACGCGGTAGTTGCTGGCGTCGACGGCGTACAGCGCCTGGGACAGCGCATCGGTCTGCACCTTGCCCCGCACGTTGGCACGCAGCTCGCGCGCGGTTCCCGGGTTAAGCGGGGTCATCGAAGTCCTATCCACCAAGGTGACCGATCCACAGGCCCCGGGGGCCCGCACACCAGCATTGTCGACAATCCTGCCAGAGGCCGCCTCCTGCTCGGTGGTCAGGGGCCACCGGCCCGCGCCCCGTCGGCGACGGTTCGCTCCACGTCACTCGCCAAGATGGCGGGGCGGCCGGTGTCCGGGCCGTAGCCGCGCATCCGGGCCCGAATCGCGGCGGCGACGAGCGCCGGCTGGAAGAGCAGCAGCGGCGATCCCATCAGGTGGTAAACCTGCGACATCGCGTTCTGGGCTCGCTCATCCCCATGCCCGGCCAGCCGCCCCAACTCCTGGGTCCATCGGCCCAACAG
>JBASAN010000057.1:0-3852 GCA_049650625.1 Ornithinimicrobium sp. | reverse complement strand
CGGCCGTGCTGATCGGGCGCACCAACTCCGACCTGTGCCTCAACGGGATCTCCATGGTCATCATGATCCTCACCGGTTTCGTCGTCGGGTGGCGCTTCACCAACGGCGTCCTCTCGTTCTTGGCCGGCGTGGGCCTCCTGCTCTTGTTCTCCTACGCCTTCAGCTGGGTGATGGCCCTGCTGGGGATGGTGGTGAAGACCCCGGAGACGATCAACAACGCGTCCTTCATGATCCTGTTCCCCATCACCTTCATCTCCAACGCCTTCGTCCCCGCCGAGAGCCTGCCCCGACCACTGGAGATCTTCGCTAACTGGAATCCTGTGTCCGCACTGGTCCAGGCAGCCCGGGACCTCTTCGGCAACACCCAGGAGGGGATGGTCCGAGACACCTTCGGCATCCAGCACCCGGTCATCACGGTATTCATCGGCATTGCGGTGCTACTGGCGGTCTTCGTCCCGCTCTGCATCCGCCAGTTCGCTCGCACCAGCTCCCGCTAGGTCGAGCTCGTCGCGGCGTGCGCGAGCGAGCTCGGCTCGGGCAGCCACCTGGTCGTCGTCGGGATAGACGATCTCTTCCAGACACAGACCTCGGGCCGGCATCACGGTGACCGCCGGGTGCCGCTGACGCCCCCGCAGCACCTCCGCGGGGAAGGTGAGCGGCTCGCGTCCCGTCGCCACCGGGATGACTCCTCCCACCAGCGCGCGCACCATGCTGTGGCAGAAAGCATCGGCGACGAGCGTGCCCACGACCGTCCCGTCGGCTTCGCGGGTCCAGTCGAAGCGCTGAAGCGTCCGCACGGTCGTGGCGCCTTCTCGCCTCCGGCAGAACGACGCAAAGTCGTGCAAGCCGAGCACGGTGGCCGACGCGGCGTTCATGGCGTCCACGTCGAGAGCCTGCTTCAGCACCACCGTGTCGAAACGTCGTAGTGGGTCTGCTGTGCTCGGGCGATCACAGATGCGGTACGTGTACCGGCGGTGCAGCGCAGAGAACCGAGCATCGAAGCCCGGCGGTGCCACCCGCACGCGGCGCACCACGATGTCATCGGGCAGCACCCCCGATAGCCGGGCCCAGGCCGACTCCTCAGGGGGTCGCGGGCGATGCGCGGGCAGAGCCTCCCATCGGCCTCGGTCCACGTCCAGGTGAGCTACCGAGCCCCGGGCATGCACGCCGGCGTCGGTCCGTCCGCCCACCGTCAGACTCGGCGGCTTGTCCCGCAGGATGGTCCCCCAAGCCAGCTCGACCGTCTCCTGGACCGTGCGAAAGCCGGGCTGGGTCGCCCACCCGAAGAAGTGGGTGCCGTCGTACGCAAGGTCCAACCGTAGGCGCAGCATTGTCTCAGGAGCAGGCACAGCCCACCACCCTAGGCGACCTCGTGAAACGCTCGCACCCACGACGGACGGTGCCTCTGGGTCACCCACCAGGCCCACTCCGCCGACCGAAAAGATGCACCACAGAGAACTGACCGCCCACCCGAGAACGGGGGGCGGTCAGTTTCTTGCGAGAAGAGCTACCTCAGGCGTCGTCCGACTTCGTGTTGGCGGTCTCCGTCGTGTCCTCGGTGCTCACATCGTTGACCTCCACCAGCTCAGCGGGGGCAGCAACCTCGACGCCGGCCTCTTCAGCAGCGTCGGCCTGCTCGATCTCGGCCTCGGTGACGTCCGCGTCGGGCTCAGCGGCCTCGACTGCGGGGGCGTCCACCGACTCGGGCGCCTCGGCTGCGGGCTCGTCCGCGGCTGCACGATCGCGAGCCGAACGCTTGGTGGCGCCCTCGGCCTGCTCGACGACCTTCTTCTTGGCCAGGGGCTCGCGGACCAGCTCGATCACGGCCATTGGGGCGTTGTCGCCCTTGCGCGGCGCGATCTTGGTGATGCGCGTGTATCCACCAGCGCGCTCGGACATGTCCGGAGCGATCTCGGTGAACAGGCGATGCACAACACCCTTGTCGCCGATGGTGGTCATCACGCGGCGGCGCGCGTGCAGGTCACCACGCTTGGCGAAGGTAATGAGGCGCTCGGCCAGCGGACGCATCCGCTTGGCCTTGGCCTCGGTCGTGGTGATGCGGTCGTGCTCGAACAGGGCAGTGGCGAGGTTGGCCAGGATCAGGCGCTCGTGCGCCGGACCGCCGCCAAGACGCGGGCCCTTCGTGGGGGTAGGCATGCTGTGTCTCCTTCAGCGAAAAAAATCAGTACTGCTCGTCTTCGGCGAAACTCACGTCGCCGTCATCCTCGATCGAGTCGTCCTCGGAGTAGTCGGCCGTGCTGGGGTCGAACCCGGGAGGGCTGTCCTTCAGGGCCAGGCTCATCTCGCCGAGCTTGTCCTTGACCTCGTCGATCGACTTGGCACCGAAGTTGCGGATGTCGAGCAGGTCAGCCTCACTGCGGCTCACCAGCTCACCCACGGTGTGGATGCCCTCACGCTTGAGGCAGTTGTAGGACCGGACGGTCAAGTCCAGGTCCTCGATCGGCAGGGCCAGGTCGGAGGCCAGGGCGGCGTCACCGGCCGACGGGCCGATCTCGATGCCCTCGGCCTCGAAGTTCAGCTCACGGGCCAGTCCGAACAGCTCCACCAGCGTGCGCCCGGCCGAAGCCATCGCGTCACGGGGGGCGACCGAGCGCTTCGTCTCGACGTCGAGCACCAGACGGTCGAAGTCGGTGCGCTGCTCCACACGGGTGGCCTCGACCTTGTAGGTCACCGCCAGCACCGGGGAGTAGATGGAGTCGACGGGGATGCGACCGATCTCCTGGTCCAGGGACTTGTTCAGCTGGGCCGAGACGTAGCCGCGGCCGCGCTCGACAGTGAGCTCCATCTCGACCTTGCCCGAGTCGTTCAGGGTGGCGATGTGCAGGTCGGGGTTGTGCACCTCGACCCCTGCGGGCGGGGCGATGTCGGCCGCGGTGACCGCTCCGGCGCCCTGCTTGCGCAGGTACATCACGACGGGCTCGTCGAACTCGCTGGACACGACCAGGCTCTTGAGGTTCAGGATGATCTCGGTGACATCCTCCTTGACCCCGGGGATCGTGGAGAACTCGTGCAGCACGCCGTCGATGCGGATGCTGGTCAGGGACGCGCCCGGGATGCTCGAAAGCAGGGTACGGCGCAGGGAGTTGCCGAGGGTGTAGCCGAAGCCGGGCTCGAGGGGCTCGATGGTGAACCGCGAGCGAGCGTCGGAGACGACCTCCTCGGACAGGGCGGGACGCTGAGCGATCAGCACAGTGAATCTTCCTTTCCACGGGCACCCGCTATTTGATGCCCGGTGATGGGAGCCCGAAGGCCCCGGTCGGATCCGTCTCTGTCCGCAGATCCGACCACAGGTATGCGGTGAGCGTCGGCGTGACGCCGATCTCACCGCATACCTGAACTGCTTGTGGCCACGGGGGCAAGCCCCACGCGACTAGTTCTTGGAGTAGAGCTCCACGATCAGCTGCTCGGTCAGGATGGTGTCGATCTGAGCACGCGTGGGGACCTGATGGATCAGGATCTGCAGCGTGCCTGGAACGACCTTCATCCAGGCCGGGATGGGGCGGTCGCCGAAGGTTTGACGAGCCAGCTCGATCGGCAACGTCTGGACCGACTTGGGCCGGACGTCGATGATGTCGTAGGTCTCCACCCGGTAGGACGGGACGTCAACTCGGTGGCCGTTGACGTGGAAGTGACCGTGCGTGACCAGCTGACGGGCAGCACGACGCGTACGAGCCAGGCCCGCACGGTAGATCACGTTGTCCAGACGCGACTCGAGGATCGTCAGCAGGTTGTCACCGGTCTTGCCGGGACGACGGGCTGCCTCTTCGTAGTAGCGACGGAACTGCTTCTCCATGACGCCGTAGGTGAAGCGAGCCTTCTGCTTCTCCTGCA
>JBASAN010000056.1:0-2107 GCA_049650625.1 Ornithinimicrobium sp. | reverse complement strand
ACGGTGTGTGCCGGGTGGACCCGCCGGTGCCGCTCGGTATGCCGATCAACCCGTGGGCCGGCCCGCGGTTGCGCTCCGTCCTCGCCCGGGCCGACGTGGTGCACGTCCACCTGGGCCTGCTGGCGCCCTTCGCCCAGATGGCGTCGACCGTCGCGATGGACCTGGGGCGACCGGTCGTCATCACCTGGCACAGCCTCGTCTCCGGGTCGCCGTTGACCCCCGTCCTGGCCCCAACGTGGCGCCGGTGGGTGGCGGGCGGCGCGGTGCCCACCGCGGTGTCCACCGTGGCAGCGCGGCAGGTCGGCGCAGCGCTGCACGGGGTGCCCGTCGCCGTATTGCGTGACGGGCTGGATGTGCAGCGCTGGCGCCCCCCGTCGAACGTCTCCCCGCCCCCGCCTGACGGTCCTTCATCCGTGCGTGTCATCAGTGCCATGCGCTTCGCCACCCGCAAGCGTCCGCTCCGCCTGCTCTCGACGATGTCTGCGGTGCGCAGAGCCCTCCCACAGCCGGACCGCATGCGGCTGACGGTCCTGGGTGACGGGCCCTGGCTGGCCCCGCTGAGACTGGGGGTCGCCCGGAGCTCGTTACGTTCGTGGGTGGTCCTTCCTGGCCGCGTTCCTCGCGAGGACCTGCTTCAGCGCTACCGTCACAGCGACCTCTACGTCGTGGCGGCCCGCCGCGAGGCGTTCGGGATCGCCGCACTCGAGGCCCGTAGCGCAGGGCTGCCCGTTGCCGGTTATGCCGACTCCGGCGTGGCCGACGTGGTCGAGCAGGGACGAGGCGGTGTCCTGGCGGCCGACGACGCCGACCTGGTCGACCGGCTCGCAGCGCTGCTCCACGACCCGGGCCAGCTGCGCGAGATGGCGGCTCACCACCGCGAACACCCCCTGCTCGTCCACGACTGGAGCGCGGTGACCGAAGCCACCCTGGCGACGTACCGACGCCTTATGGTGTCGCGATGAGCATGAGAGTCCGCATACAGGCGACGGGCGTCGACGGCACGGTGGTGTACGACGAGGTGCTGGGGCACGGCGAGGACCCGCAGCGCACCCTGGCCGCGCGCGGATGGGAGCCGCGTTGGGTCGGTGCAGCACGCGAGGCCGGCGAGGATGGACGGAGCGAGGTCGTGCTGCGGTATGCGGTCAGCCCCGGCGAGACGGCCTACCCGTTCCAGCGCCTCGCTGCGTACGCCGTCGTGACCGCGCAGGTGGACGGCGTCCGCTCACTGTTGTTGACCTCGTTCGCGGTCAGGGACGTCTGGCGGGGCTACTGGGGGTTGCCCGGCGGCGGCGTCGACGATGGCGAGGACCCGATCGACGCGGTCCACCGTGAGGTGTGGGAGGAGACAGGACAGACCATCTCCATGACGAAGGCCCACCGGGTCGATAGCAGCCACTGGGTCGGCCGTTCCCCATCCGGTCGCTTCGAGGATTTTCACGCCGTGCGTCTGATCTACACCGCTCGTTGCCCCGAGCCGAGCACTCCGGTAGTGCACGAGGTCGGTGGGTCGACCGACGAGGCAGCGTGGGTGCCGATCGGTCAGCTGGACGCCAACCCACCCCTGCAGCCGTGGGGGCGGGCGGCGATCAATGCGGTCCTGGGGCAGGAACGGCTCTAGGGCCTCACGGCATGGGAGGCTCCATCCCATGGATGTCGTCTACAACGTCGTGGTGTACGCGCACATCATCGGGCTCTCGGCCTTGATCGGTGGCTACCTCGCGGTCGCAGGGTCAGCCCGTCCGGGTGGGTCGGGCTCGACGATCGTGCCCTCGTGGGTCATGCTCTGGGGCGCGCGGGCCCAGATCATCACCGGTCTGGCCCTGGTCGGGGTGGCCGAGGCGGCGCTCGACGACGACGTCAACCACGTCAAGATCGGCGTCAAGCTCGTGGTGGCTCTCGTGGTGGCCTGGCTGGTGGAGAAGGGGTCGGCCAAGGCCCGTCGTGACGAGGTGGTCCCGACCGGCATGGTGCACGCGGCGGGGGTGCTCGCGATGCTCAACGCTGCGGTTGCGGTGCTCTGGACCTAGCCAGCCACCACAACCCGAGGACCGGAAGCACCAAGGGGATGAACAGGTAGCCCTGCCCGAAGTGCGACCACACGCTGGCG
>JBASAN010000055.1:0-3672 GCA_049650625.1 Ornithinimicrobium sp. | reverse complement strand
CTGTCGACTGCGTCCGGCAATGCAGGACGGACGGGTCGAGTCATGGAAGCCAGTCATGGCCACGATGGAGACGCAGCCGCACCTACGATGCCGGGCTGGCCTACCCGGCGCGGCTCGAACAGGCCTGCGCTTCTGCTAACCCAGTTCTGGGCAGTAGTACCCCACTAGGCAGCGCGTGAGCTGCTCTCCTCGAGTCGTGAGGCGGCGCACGTCATAGGCGTCCATGGCTGCGAAGTTGGTCGGATAGCCCACGACCTCGTCTCCGGCGACCAGGTCCGCAACGGGCCGCGGCAGGTTGCGGTCCTGCGTCGCCAGGTAGGTGTGCACGAAACCCCGCAGTTGACCGTGCTGCGCGGCGGCATGCAGCTGCGCGCGACCGCCGTCCTGGGTCTTGGCATAGGTGATGTCGAAACTGCGCGCCAGACGGAACGGAGTCGTGTTGCCCGTGACCTTGCTTGTCCGGCCACGACCGGCGTCGATGGCGATCACGTAGTCCAGGTCGTAGACGTGCGAGGTGAAACGGGCGACTCGCCCGGGCAGGAGCACTGACAGGCCGAGGTTGTCGTAGACGCCGCCGTCGGTGAGCGCCAGTCGCTCGGGAGCCACGGACCCGTCCCGCTTGCGGAAGTCGTAGACGCGGTCCAGGGCCGGCAGCAGGATCGGGAAGGACGCCGAGGCTGCGACCGCCTCTGCCACGCGGATCGGGTTGACGATGTCGCCGTACCGCGAGCAACTGCTCACGCGGCTGCCGAATCGTACGGCGTTGGTGGTGGTCAGGTCTGTCGCCGAGATCACCGTCGCCAGGTCAGGGTGTGTGACCTGGTCGAGAAGACGCTGCCCGAAGGGCCGAGAGGCGAAGGCTTCGGCCAAGGCGTCGGTACGGCTGCGGAGCTGGCCGTGCGCACGACCCTTCCTCGTGAGACGTCGACGCACCGACGACCCGATCTTCTTCACCCCAGAACTGGGAGCGAAGACACGGCGGGCCAGTTCCATCTGGAGGCCGGAGCGCAGCAGGTCCGTGACCGAGGCGTCGAACTCCTCGAAGGTGGCCGGGCCGTATGCCCACATGGCCGCCAAGAGGCTGCCGCCGCTGATTCCGGACACGACGCTGATCTCGTTGAGTAGCCCACGGTCGTGCAAGGCGCGCATGCTGCCGAGTCCGAAGGCGGTGGCGCGGAACCCGCCGCCGGACAGCGCCAGTCCGATTCGTGGCTTGTCGGGACCAGTCGAGGAACGCCGAGCGTCATCGTTCAACGTCGTGGACCTCATCGCCGCTCATGCTGTCGCTGGGATCGACTCGATCCACCTTGAAGGAACCCTCGGAGTAGCCGCCCGCGTAGTAGACGCCAACCGGTGGCATCTGAAGCATTCGCTGGTAAGCCGTCAGCACAGCGTAGGGGTCTGCGCCCATCGCGCCGCCGGGTTGGGCTCCGGGCGTGACGGACGGCTCTGCGCCGTGGTTCGGACTGCCCGCGGGTCTCTCGACTACTCGGGCGAACACGCGAGGAAGCGGGTCGGGGCTGCCAGCCACCGGGTTCCCGTCGGGCCCACCTCGCCATGACTCCCACTGCTGTCCCGCACCGCCGAGAATGACCATCAGCGCTCGACGCCCGCCCGTCGTGAACGAGGTCAGGACGGTGATGCCTGCTTCGTCGGTGGGGCTCGGCGAGGCGCGGCCATAGGGGTGGCAGTGCCAGATGCCGACGAACCGAGTCAGTTTGCCGCTGCGCTGCGAAACGCGGTCCATGTAGTCCTGCGTGCCGTCCACGCCGTGGAAGAAGTAGCCCTCGGACAACAGACTGTCGGGCGCCGGTCCGGTGGCGACGTCGACGATGACGGTGCGGGATGCCTCGTCGAAGAAGCCGAGCATCAGCCCGCCGGTCTCGACCCCGGGGCCGCGAGTGCGCGCGCCTCGGCGCACCTCGCTCCTCATCTCCAGAAGCGCCTCAGCCCTGATCCTAACTTCCAGGCCGCTCGTGGGGTCCAGCTGGACCAGATCGTCGTGCCAACTCATCTCCTCGACAGCACCGCGACTAGCCACCGACGACCCCGGACGAGCAACCCGGAAGCCGGCGGCGCGCATGCGTGGCAGTCGGCTGGCTTCTGGGGAAGTCTCATCACCGCTGTAGCGACCAGCACGTGCCGCCTGGTCGATCGCGTCGAGCGCCGCGATGGCGTACCCGAACATGGTCGACGCCAGTGCGGTCACGTCGCTGGCCGAGCCCGTGAAGGTCGGCTCTGAGCAACCCGGCTCGGGGAAGAACATCTCGGTTCGCGGCGGATCGGGAAAGAAGTCGTCAACGATGTCGCCCCACGACGAGCGCGCCACATCCCGCCCTCTGATCGCCACACGCCGCAGGAGCTCGTGGCTGCTCGACGAGGCGCCCGCTCCGGCGACGATGGCCAGTCCACGAGTTGCTTGGTGTCCCACGAGCATCGTAACGACCGGCGGCCAGCTCGCGCGTTGCGAGACGCGTAGTCGTTCGAGGACGGCGCGCGTGCCGGCGTCAGCAGTCGCATCGATCACGAGGTCGCAGGAGTCCATCGAGACCCAGAACGGGTTCGCTCCGCCACTGTGGCCGTCGATGAACAGGTCCCGGCAGTCCTCCGTGACGGCGGTGACCACGTCGTCGTGAACGATGGTGTTGAGCCGCGACGCCAAGGCTTCGGCCTTGGCCTGCCCCACGTCTCGGTCGTAGTAGGGCTGTCGGACCAGGATCCCTGGCGCGACGACACCGTCATCGACGATGACGAGGTTCTCGCATCCCAATCGGACGCATTGCTCGGCTACCACGGCACCGATGGCACCGGCGCCGAGGAGCACGACGTTCTTGCGTGCGAGCCATTGGCTCGGCGATCCCTCATCACGTCGGCGCGTGACCTCGGGCCTCATCTCGTGCACACGTATCCAGGCAACCTTCGCCTTGTCGATCCAGTCCTGGGCGAACGCATGGACCTTCTCGACCAGCTCTGCAGGAGGCTCCTGGAGCCGGCCGATATGACGCAAGAAGCCAACGGCATCGACTCCCAAGCCGGTGAACCTCCAGGCAACGATGTGGGCGAGGCGCTCGGACTCGACGCGTCTGCTGGGCGTCGCCAGACCGACGATCAGGGGGTCACTATCGACGTCGAACTCGGTGTCGCCAGTGTCGCCTGTATCGGGGGCGCCGGTGCCGTCGTTGTCGCCGGTGTCGCCGGTGCCTTGGCCGCTCTCGGCGAGCGCGGCGTCGCGCTCGATCATCCTCATCAGTCGATTCATCCGACTTGCGAAGACGACGACATCGAGCAGGTCCTGAGTCGCGTAGCCCGCTTGCGCGAGTTTGTCCGCCAGGTCGGCGGCGTGCTTGGGGTACTCCCACCCGAGGTGAGTGTCGATCATGACCACGGGGATGACCATGAACCGCCTTCCACGCTCGTCGAGCGGGCGAAGGCCGTCCTGGAGGACCTTGTCGTAGGTCTCCAGGAGCGTGAGCCACTCGAGCACCTCAAAACGGGTGCCGTCATGGACGCACCATCCGTAGGCGACCTCGGGCGGCGCCTGGTGGGCACTTGGCATCCCCGCCGGCCCCGGCGTCTCTCTGTCCCAGGGCACGCGGTCGCCGAGGTCGGGTCGCACCACGAGGCGACCCGCGGTCGGGGTGGTTGCAGTCGAGGGAGGATGCAGTGGGCGAT
>JBASAN010000054.1:0-9022 GCA_049650625.1 Ornithinimicrobium sp. | reverse complement strand
GCACCCAGGAGCCCACTCCCAGCACACCCGTCGCCCCCGGAGACGGCGGCAACGCCGGACCGGGAGACGGCGGGGACAACGGTCCCGGAGACGGCGGAGACAATGGCGGCGGCGACGGTCGCGGTGGAGCCGGTGGAGACAACGGCGATGCCGGTAACAACGGGGGCGGCGGAGACGGCGGAGACAACGGCGATGCCGGTAACAACGGGGGCGGCGGAGCTCCAGGCACCGACGGCTCTGGCGTCGACGGTCGCGGCGCCAATGGTCAGGTCAGTCCCCTGCCGGTGGGCGGAGTCCAAACCGGCGGTAGTCCCGCCCAAGGCCGCAGCCCGCTCCTGCTTCTCCTGGGTGCAGGTCTGGCCGCGGCCGGGCTGGGTGGCTTGATCTTCGGCCGCTCGCAGAGGAACACGAGCCAGGGCTGACGTGCACCGACCCCGTTCTTCACGCTGCGGTGGCCGTCGCGCCACCGCAGCGTGCTGGGTCTCGCTGGTCGCGGGGCTCGCAGTGTTGGGTAGCGCAAGCGGGTCGGCTGCACTTCCGCAGTCGCACCTGGCTTCGCTGAGCCCGGCCGCCGGGGTCCAACGTGCCGACACCTCTCCCGCAGGCACTCGGGCGGACTCCATCACCCTGCCGGAGACGTCCACCGACACTCGGGTCTCCGGCAGCCCCCCTACCACCGTGTCGATCCCAGCCATCGGCGTGAGCTCGGTGATCGATCCCATGGGACTCAACGCGGACGGAAGTCTTGAGGTCCCGGCCCGCGGCCCGTCCTACGACCACGCAGGGTGGTTCACCGGTTCTCCCCCTCCCGGAGAGCCGGGCCCTGCCGTGCTGCTAGGGCACGTGAACGGCCGAGGCGGCGCACCGTCGGTCTTCTCCCGGCTCTCCGAGCTCAAGGTCGGGGACGTCGTCTCCGTGGATCGAAGCGACGGGTCAGCGAGGACTTTCCGCGTCTATCGCACGGAGCAGTATCCGAAGGACGCCTTCCCGACGACCGCGGTGTACGGCGATACCGACGGGTCGGAGCTACGCCTGATCACCTGCGCCGGAGTCTGGGATGCCGAGGTCCATCATTATCAGGACAATACGGTCGTCTATGCCCGGCTTCTGCTTCCGGCCTCGCCCCCCTTGGTCCCAGCGACCTGAGGCCCAAGAGTCAAGACCGTCACTCGCTGAGCGCCGCGGAGCCGGCCGGCTCAGCGCAGAATCAGAGTGTCCTCGTCCTCGTCGACGTCAACCGTCACCGCGGATCCATCCCGGACGTCGCCGTTGAGCAGACCTTTAGCCAGTCGGTCACCGATCTGCGTCTGGATCAACCGTCGCAGCGGGCGCGCTCCGTATGCCGGGTCGAACCCGCGCTGGGCCAGCCAGTCCGCCGCGGCGTCGGTCACCCGCAGCGCAATCCTCCGGTCGACCAGGCGCTGAGCCAGCAGGTCGACCTGGAGGCCGACGATGGTCGCCAGCTCGTCGCGGGTCAACGCGTCGAAGACCACCACCTCGTCCAGCCGGTTCAGGAACTCGGGCTTGAAGGCCGTGCGCACTGTCGCCATGACCTGCTCGTGCTTCGTCGCCGTGTCGGTCGTCGGATCGACCAGGAACTGGCTTCCGAGGTTGGAGGTCATCACCAGGATCACGTTGCGGAAGTCGACCGTGCGGCCCTGACCATCCGTCAGCCGGCCGTCGTCGAGCACCTGCAGCAACACGTCGAAGGTCTCCGGGTGCGCTTTCTCCACCTCGTCGAGCAGCACCACCGAATAGGGTCGGCGCCGCACCGCCTCGGTCAGCTGGCCACCTTCGTCGTAGCCGACGTACCCCGGAGGGGCACCGACCAGACGCGCGACCGCGTGGCGCTCGGCATACTCCGACATATCGATGCGCACCATGGCTCGCTCGTCGTCGAAGAGGAAGTCCGCGAGCGCCTTGGCCAGCTCGGTCTTGCCGACACCGGTGGGCCCGAGGAACAAGAACGAACCGGTCGGCCGGTCGGGATCGGAGATCCCCGCGCGTGAACGGCGCACCGCGTCGCTCACCGCTTGTACTGCACTGCGCTGCCCGATCAGACGCTCACCGAGGACCTCCTCCATCCGCAGCAGCTTGGCGGTTTCCCCCTCCAGGAGGCGTCCGGCCGGAATGCCGGTCCAGGCGCTGATCACCTCGGCGATGTCGTCGGCTCCGACCTCGTCCTTGACCATCGGGTCCTGCTCGGTCAACACAGATGTCGACTCCGCCTCCTGGGCGGCCTGCAGCTCCGACGTGGTGGCTGGGATCTCGCCGTACAGCACCCGCGAGGCACCCTCGTAGTCGCCCTCGCGCTGCAGACGCTCAGCGGTGGTGCGCAGCTCGTCGAGGTGCTGCTTGAGCTCACCGACCCGGTTCAGCCCGGACCGCTCCTGCTGCCACCGGGCATCGAGCGCGGCCAGCTCCTCCTGCTTGTCGGCAAGGTCGGCCCGCAGCGTGGCCAGTCTCTCCATGGATGCCTCATCGCTCTCGCCGGCAAGATGCAACTCCTCCATCATCAGCCGGTCGACGGTGCGACGGAGCTCGTCGATCTCGACGGGCGAGGAGTCGATCTCCATGCGTAGCCTCGACGCGGCCTCGTCCACGAGGTCGATCGCCTTGTCGGGCAGCTGTCGTCCGGTGATGTACCGATCCGACAGCGAGGCCGCCGCGACCAAGGCCGAGTCGGCGATCGAGACCTTGTGGTGCGCTTCGTAGCGTTCCTTGAGTCCACGCAGGATTGCGATGCTGTCGGGGACGCTGGGCTCGCCGACGTAGACCTGCTGGAAGCGACGCTCCAGGGCGGCGTCCTTCTCGATGCGCTCGCGGTACTCGTTCAGCGTGGTCGCCCCCACCAGTCGGAGCTCACCTCGGGCCAGCAACGGCTTGAGCATGTTGCCCGCATCCATGGCGCCCTCCCCGCTGGCTCCCGCTCCCACCACGGTGTGCAGCTCATCGATGAACGTGACGACGCGCCCGTCGCTGGCCTTGATCTCCGCCAGGACGGCTTTGAGGCGCTCCTCGAACTCGCCGCGGTACTTCGCGCCGGCGACCATCGCGCTGAGGTCGAGGGAGATGAGCTGCTTGTCCCGCAACGATTCCGGGACGTCACCGGCGACGATGCGTTGGGCCAGGCCCTCGACAACTGCGGTCTTGCCCACCCCCGGCTCACCGATCAGGACCGGGTTGTTCTTGGTCCGGCGGGACAGCACCTGCACGACGCGCCGGATC
Organism: Ornithinimicrobium sp.; assembly: GCA_049650625.1. Lineage (GTDB taxonomy): Bacteria > Actinomycetota > Actinomycetes > Actinomycetales > Dermatophilaceae > Ornithinicoccus. Next base: position 5,794 of record JBASAN010000054.1, on the reverse strand, counting down.
TCGGCGTCGCGACCGATGACCGGGTCGAGCTTGCCGCTCCGAGCCATCTCGGTGAGGTCGGTGCCGTACTTGAGGAGCGCGTCGTAGGTCGCCTCGGGGTCAGCGGTGTCGACTTTGGCGCCGCCTCGGATGACCGGGATCTGCGCCAGGAGCGCGTCCGCATCCACCCCGAAGGCCCGGTCCTTGGACAATGCGTACAGCAGATGGTCGGTGGAGATGAACGTGTCGCCCAGCCGCGTCATCGCCTGTTGGGCTGCCGTCAGGGCGGCCAGGGAGGCTCGCGACAGCTGAGGGTTCGCCACGCTGTTGCCGGTGACGGTCGGCATACCGGCCAGGACTTTGTCGGCAGCCAGGGCAGCCGCGCCCAGAGAGGAGCCGACAGACTGCAACAGCGGTCCGGTGGTGGTGTCCGACTGCTCGACGAGAGCCTTCATCAGGTGTGCTGGCTCCACGGCCGTGTGGCCCACTGCGGCGGCCTCGCGCACCGCGGTGGAAACGGCCTCCTGGGCCTTGGTGGTCAGCGAAAGATCCATGTGGTGCGGTCCCCTTCCGGTGCTGGTCAGCAGGTCGATATCTGTGACTAGGTCAACCTGCGCAAAGTTGAGTGTATTCCACTCAACTCGCGTGTTGCCGCCATGCCCCTGCCAGCACGATGGTGAACGGTGGAGGACCTGCGCATACTGAGCGGTATGCGGATCGAGGCCATTCAGGCAGACATCACCACCCAGGAGGTGGACGCGATCGTCAACGCCGCGAACTCCACATTGATGGGTGGCGGAGGGGTCGACGGGGCCATCCATGCGGCAGCCGGACCGACGCTGTTGCACGAATGTCGCCGCTTGCGAGCCGCCCGTTGGCACGACGGACTGCCCGTGGGAGAGGCCGTGGCGACCGGGGCCGGCGACTTGGCCGCTCGATGGGTCATCCACACCGTCGGGCCCAATGCCCACCGCGGACAGACCGATCCGACCCAGCTCGCGTCGTGTTTTCGGCGCAGCTTGGAAGTCGCGGCTCAGGTCGGGGCGCGCTCACTGGCCTTCCCCGCCATTAGCGCCGGGGTCTACGGCTGGGACGGGGCTCGGGTCGCCGAGATCGCGGTGGACACGACGCGGGAGTGGGCGGATGCCGATGCCGCGGGTCTCCAGCTCGTCCGGTTCGTCCTTTTCAGCCCAGGACTCCTGGCCCTGTTCGACGAGGCGCTGCAGGGATAGAGTCGACTATGCGAATCCACGAAGTCCTTCGCCGGAAAGGCTCGACGGTCGCGACCGTCCAGCCGCAGGCAACCGTCAGCGATCTGGTCGAACTGCTGGCCGAGAAGGGCATCGGCTCCGTGGTGGTGAGCAACGACGGTGACGACGTCGCGGGGATCGTCAGCGAACGGGACATCGTGAGGGGACTGCGGGAGTCCGGATCCGAGCTGCTGGAGCAACCCGTGAGCGCGATCATGACCACAGACGTGCATCGGTGCGTCCCCGAGGACGACCTCGAGACGTTGGCCCGCACCATGACCGAGCACCACATCCGCCATCTCCCGGTCGTGGTCGAGGGACGCCTGCGCGGCATCGTCAGCATCGGGGATATCGTGAAGAGCCGGATCGACGAGCTCCAAGGAGAGCGCGACCAGCTCGTCGGCTACCTGCAGCAGTAGTCGGCGGCTCAGGTGGAGCCTGCCGCGCCCCCTCCGGCACCGCCCGCGGCGCCGGTCACCGTCCCGGCTGCCCCGGCACCACTCGCCATGAAGGCTCCTGCGTAGACCGTCCAGAAGGGCACCAACAACGTGTCCTGCCCCGCACCGAGCCCGGCAAAGGCAGCCAAAGTCTGACCACGCTCACCCGCTCGAGCGAGCAACTGCTCGACCTCGGCCCCCTGGCCGGCAGCGATGAGGTCGGGCACCGCCACGTCCAGATCGAGCGTGGCGTGGGGATCTTTGGCCGCGGACAGGAGACCCTTGCGGTAGGCCCGCCAGGGGGCTGCATCCTGCTGCCCTTGCGCTGAGAGCGTGGAGAAGCGGACGATCATCACCACCGCCGTGAGGGCCACCAGGGCCGCGGAGATGAGGCCGACCAGCATCATCAGCGCCTCACCGGCCGCCAGGAGCACCAGGTCCGCAGCGACCAGAAGGATCATCAGCGCCAGCACGACGCCCAACGAGTTCTTCGCTCGAGATGCCTCAGGATTGATCCACCCGCGCTCCGTCATCTCATGGCGCACCGCATCCCGCACCGGTCCGGTCTTCTGGGACACCTTCGCCAGAGCCTTGCCGCGGACGACATCGTGGGTCGCGTGTGCCGCCAGCTCCCGCCACACCACCTTCTCGACCGGCACGCGGAGCGCGCCCGGCTCGGCCAAGCGGATCTGGACCGCCTCGACCTTGGCCTCCTCGCCCTGCTCCTGGCCGCGTGGGTCCTCAGGGACAGCGTCCGACTCGGGCTCGATCCGCAACACCCCGCGGCCCGCGAGATCGATCACGGTGGCGGGCAGGGCCGAGCCCACGGGACCACCCACCGCCAGAGCACCCCCGACGGCGGGAGCCAGGTCACCGGGACGACGCGTGGTGGGCGACTGCTCGGGCACCGTCACGCTCACCCTCTTGCGGAAGATCCGCAGCGCAGCCATCAGGCCGGCCAGTGCTCCGACCAGGCTCACCCACGGAGCCCAGGTGCCCCCGGCTGAGCCCGCCCAGCGCTCGAAGGCGTTGGGGGTGGTGCCTCGTTGCAGAGTGGCCTCGACCTCGTCCAGACCGCCGATGAACGACCCGGTCACGTCCCCACCCGTCAACGGTGGGATCAGCCCCCGTTCCACGATGTCGGCCTGGTCATCCTCAGGCAGCGGGCCGTCGGCCAGCTCGGCTCCGGCGTAGATTCCCGCACGGGCATCCTCCGGGTCCTCGGGGTTGCGGTTGACCAGGATGGCTACAGTGCGCTCGTCATCCACGCCAGCCGCTGAGGACCATTGCTCCTGCAGGTCGGCGACCTGGTCCAGGGTGTCCTCTGGGGAAGCGTCGAGGGCCCTGACGTAGGCCACGATCTCGATGTTCTCCTGCCGCTCGATCTCCCGGATCCGTCCGTCGATCTCCGCCTCCCCGTCGGCCGTGATGGAGGTCCCGGTCTCGTCGTAGACCTGTTGCTCCGCGGTCAGGGAGCCGAAGGCCGGCGGGTCCTCGTCGCCGAACACAGTCAGGAGGACGACCACGGCGGCGATGAGCGCGACGACGAGGACCACGAGCCCGACGATCCATCGGCCGGCCCGGGACGGTGATCTGGAAGTCATCCCTCAGTCTCTCCCGATCCTCGTCCACAACGTCGAAGCGAACGGCCCGATAGGCTCGCTCCGGCAGACCTCACGACGGTCCCTACGGATGTGGAGAGGCAGGAATGAGCGAGGGAATGGTCGCGGCCGCACGAGAACGGTTGCCGGACATGCTGGCGGACCTCGAGCGGTTGATCACGCTGGAGACGCCGTCCAACGACCACGAGGCGGTGGCTCGCGGGGCGAGTGACATCGCCGCCTTGCTGCACGAACGGCTTGGTATGCGGTGCGAGGTACTCGTCCGCGAGGGTGTCACCCACCTGCGGGTACGTTTCGGCGTGGGCGAGCCCGTGCGGGTGCTCCTGCTGGCCCACCAGGACACGGTGTGGCCCCACGGGACCCTGGAGCGGCTCCCGTTCTCCACCCAGGACGGCGTCCTGCGCGGTCCTGGCTCGTTCGACATGCTGACCGGCCTGGTGATGGCCATCCACGCCATCGCGCTGCTGCACAGCGACGGCGACCAGCTCGACGGGCTGAGCCTGCTCGTCACGGGCGACGAAGAGGTCGGCTCGGCCACCTCCCGCGGTCTCATCCTCGATGAGGTCAAGGACCGGCCCTCGGTCTTGGTGCTCGAGGCGAGCGCCGATGGTGGAGCCGTCAAGATCGGCCGCAAGGGAGCGTCGATCTTTCGAGTCACGGCACACGGCAAGGCCTCACACGCTGGCTTGGAGCCGGAGGCCGGGGTCAACGCGACCGTGGAGCTCGCCCACCAGGTGCCGCTCATCGCCGCCCTGGGCGACGACGAGCTTGGCACCAGCGTCGTCCCGACGACGACGGGTGGGGGCAGCAGCAGCAACACCGTGCCCGCCGCCGCCTACGTCGACGTCGACTCCCGAGCCCGCACGGAAGACGAACAACATCGCGTGGAGGCAGGGTTGCGGGCGCTGCGACCCCACCTGGAAGGCGCACGGATCCAGGTGAGCGGGGGCATCGACCGGCCCCCGCTGCAACGTGACTCCTCTGCACCGTTGTATGCCGTCCTCGACCAGGTCTGCCAGGACCTCGGGCTCCCCACTCCCGAGGGCGTCGACGTCGGAGGAGCGTCCGATGGCAACATCACCGCCGGGGCGGGCGCACCAACCCTGGACGGCCTGGGTGCGGTGGGTGCCGGCGCACACGCCGACCACGAGCACGCCCTCATTGACGAGATCCCCACCAGGACCGCGGTCCTCGCAGCCCTGGTGCGGCGACTGCTGGCGACACCGCCGGCATGACCGAGGACGACCTGCTCGACCGCGCCTGGGCGGACGCCTCACTGGCCCTGGGGCGGGCCGAGATCGAGGTGGAGTCGATCGAGCGAGCCCAGGATGCCCAAGCGGCCTCGGACCTGCTCAACCAGGTGTGGCAGATGCCTGATGGAGTGGACGTTATGGAGCTCAGCACTCTGGTGGCGCTGGCCCATAGCGGCAACTACGTGGCCATCGCCCGGTCCCGGAGGGCGCTGCACGAGGTCCTGGCCGCCAGCGTCGGCTTCTTCGGGCCCCCCGGCCAGCCGCTGCACTCGCACATCACCGGAGTCACTGGCTCGGCGGTAGGTCGTGGCATCGGCCGAGCGATGAAGTTGCACCAGCGCGCCTGGGCGCTGCAGCGCGGAGCCTCGCAGATCACCTGGACCTTCGACCCGCTGGTCGCCCGCAACGCCTTCTTCAACCTGACCACGATCGGCGCTCGGGCGGTCGCGTACTTTCCTGACCACTACGGGCCGATGATCGACGGACTCAACGCCGGCCAGGGCTCGGATCGGATGCTGATGCGCTGGGACCTGCGCGCTGGTCCGACCCCCGCACCAGCACAGGCGAGCATGCCGGCAGGCCCGCTCGGTGGCGCGGACGTGCGCCATATCGACATCCCCGCCGACATCGAGGCCCTCCGCCGCACGGACCCCGCCACCGCGATGCGGTGGCGGGCCGAGACCCGGGCCGCGTTCACCGCCCTTCTGGGCGAGGGTTGGCGCGTCCTCGGGATCGAACGACCTGCCCGCTACATCCTCACCAAGGAGCCGGAATGAGACTGCGCGAGCTGCGACTGCACCACCTTCAGATGCCGCTGGTGTCGCCGTTCACGACCTCCTTCGGCAGCGAGACGGTGAAGGGCACCTACGTCGTCGAGGCCATTGCGGACTCCGCGGGTGGCACGGTCACGGGCTGGGGTGAGTGCGTCGCCATGCATGCGCCGCTGTACTCCTCGGAGTTCCTGACCGGCGCAGCCGAGGTCACCCGTCGGTGGATCGCTCCCGCATTGTTCGACGTCCCCGACCTGCGAGCCGAGAGCATTGCCACCAGGCTGGAGCATCTTGTCGGGCACCCGATGGCCAAGGCAGCGGTGGAGATGGCGGTCCTGGATGCTCAACTGCGCACTGCTGACCTGTCGTTCGCGGCCTACCTCGGGGTCACGGCCAGCACCGTGCCGTCAGGGGTGTCCGTCGGGATCCAGGAGTCGGTGCCCGAGATGGTCGAGGCGGTCCGCGGATACGTCGAGGCCGGCT
>JBASAN010000053.1:0-2224 GCA_049650625.1 Ornithinimicrobium sp. | reverse complement strand
GCCCTGTCCCACGCGCCACGGGAAGGTGAACTCGGAGCTCTAGGACACACCCACCTTGTGCTCGACGTACTTCTGAAGCACGTCAAGGCTGATCCCTAGGCCCCTGTTTCCTAGGTCCGCAAGGAAGCGTTTGAGTCGGCCACGGGCCACGATCCGATCCTCAGCCCGAGCGCCACCGTCTTCGAGCTCGTGCACCGCGGATTCAAGCTGCACTTGCTCGGGTCCCCCGAATCTCGCCACCAGGTCGAGGAGCTCGTGGGCTTCAGGCCCCAGGTTGACCGTGCCCTGAATGTTCTGCACCACTGACCCTGCAACTTGGTTGATGTACTGCGGGTTGACGTTGACGACGGCTGGATGCATGCCCGACGTAGAGGGCGACGCCCCGAAGGCGGCCGGCACATCGAGGTCGCCGGCAAGACCCAATCCTTGAGCACGGGCGCGCAGCGCGACCCCACCAACGGTCGGGGGTGGCAATAAGGCATCGATCACAGCCTCGAGCGCTCCGCCACGCAACCCTTCCGCCTCCATGAGAAAATTCTCAAACTCATGCTTGAGTGATAGCGCCCGCTCCTCACGACGTTGCTTCAGGTCGAGAGTCAGCCGCTTGGCTTGCGTACCGAATCTGGACACCACCCTAGCCGCTGCTGTTTCGTCCATTCCCGTCGTCGTTAGCTGGCTGATCGCCGACTCAGGGGACGACACACAACTATCGAGGAAATCGGAGAAGTCCTGGAAGTAGCGGGACACTCCACCTTCCGGCTCCCCCTCGGCGCTGAAGAACTCGAACACCTGTCCTGCATTTGTGCTGTAGCCCTCTTGGCGGATCCCGCTGCGGCCTGTCTGGCTAAGCCAATCACGGAACAGTCCGAGCAATGTATCGGCTTCTTGTGCATACAGGCGTCCAGTTGGTACGTAAAGGCGGAACAAAAGGTGACGCTCATGGTCCTCGAGGAAACTGCTCGCCATGATAGATCGCTCGACGTTGGTGCGGTAGGGCACGACATTTAGGTCACGCTGCCTTAGTTTGGAATTTACCTCCTGCCTCAGGCTGTCGCGCATCTCGCCGAAGTACTCGTCGCGGAGCATCCCAAAATAGTCTTCGTGATCGAACCGTGGCGTTATGTCGAGTAATGCGACCCGGTCGATGCGCTCGCCTTCTGCAGCTCCTCGCTGCTCCACAGTAAGGAAGACGGCTTCGTGAACAAATATGACGTGCGGGATTGTTGCAAGCCCGTCGAGCAGGTCGGTGGCGACCTCTTGGTAGAGAGAGCTTTGGATTGAGGCGTAGTCACTACTCGTGAGCGTCACGAGGGTCCCTCGGTTGTGCGGCGAGGCAACCAGTTCAACGATCTGTCGCCAGTTGTCAGGCCCAGAGCTCAGCATCTTCTTGCGGTAGACCAACCCGCTGGCCCTGAGTCGCGTCGTCGCCGATTCGCTGTCAGTGGAACCCAGGAACAGGAAGAAGTCTTCGGGTTGGGTTGTCATGTCAAGGTTCTACACCGTTCCCGACACCGTGGCCTCGTTGTGACCAGGTCAGGCAAAGTCCTGCGGCACCTCCGCCGTCGGGATGTTTGAGTACTAGCCCCATTCTGGGCGGCGAGACGCTCGTCCCGGGGTCAGACGCCAGCAACGTAGACAGTGAGGAAGTGGACGCCGTGGCGGTCGAGGTTGCCTCTCGCCCGGTCGTAGTGCTCGGTGGTGCGGGGGTCGGCGTGACGGGCGAGGATCTGTGCGTCTCGTAGTGCGACGCCAGCATCGAGGGCGATCGTTATCGCGGCGTGGCGCAGGGAGTGCGGGCTGATGTGCCTGGGAATCGCGGCGGCGCGGGCGATGCGCTGGACCATGCGGTAGACGTCGCGTCGGTCGACTGGCTTGCCGGTCAGCGGTCGCAGGATCAGTCGGCCACCTGTCCGTTCGCCGCGGCAGGCTCCGAGTACACGCAGGACTGGGATCGTGATCGGCATCGTGGCCGGCTTGTTGCCTTTGCCGACGAGGTGGAGCACGCGGTGGCCGCGCAGAGTCTCGGCGTAGTCCTCGATCCGCACCGCAGCAGCTTCTGAGGCTCGGAGGGCGTTGATGCCGAGGAGATAGGCCAGCGCCCCGTGGTGAACGGTGATCGTCTGCGCAACTTGAAGGAAGCGGATGGGCTCGAGCCGGTCGAGGCCTTGGGTGCGGGTCTCATCGCGGTGAACTACAGGTAGTCGGTCGTAGACCGCGGGGTCGG
>JBASAN010000052.1:0-7856 GCA_049650625.1 Ornithinimicrobium sp. | reverse complement strand
TGGTGACCGAAGCCATCGGTGTCGTGGCCTCGGTCCTGTTGGCGCTCGCCCTGATCGCGTTGCTGGTCGGCTCGACCGTGGTGCTGCATCTGCACTACGCCCCGCCGGAGATCTTCTGGTGGGGGCCACTGCGGCTGCGTGAGGCGCCGGTGGCGACGCTGCTGATCTTGACGGTGGCCGGCATTCTGGTGCTGGGCAGCGACCAGAGCGTGCATGGCATCCGCGGTCTGCGCCCCCCACCGGTTGCTGGGGAGTCCCTGGCCGGGATGTCGCCGAAGCAGCGTGGCATGGACCAGCTCTTCGAGGAGTGGGATGCCTCGACCCGGGACTGTGTCGGGGTGTCGACCGGAGGGACCACGCCACGGACCATCCGGCCGATGATCATGGTGGCGGCCGAGGGCGGAGGGATCCGGGCGGCGTACTGGACCGCTGCTGCTCTGGATGAGATCAAACGTCAGACCGGTCCGGTCACCCAGTGCGGCCTCGACTCGGTCATCCTGGCCTCCGGAGTCAGTGGTGGGGCCGTCGGGTTGACCGTCTCGCGCTTCGTGGATCCGCCGTCCATCTCCGCGACCGGCCGCAGCGCCGCCGATGCCGTCTGGGCCCTCGGGTCGCCGGACGCGCTGGCGCAAGGGACGGTGGGATTGCTGGTGCGGGACCCGATCTACAGCGTGACGGGCCTGGCGGTGGGCTCGGACGTCCCCGCAGAGCTGCAGCGCGGCTGGGTCGACCGGGCAGGGTTGATGGAGACCAACTGGGAGGCGCAGGTCCCTGAGCTGGCGGGGGATTTCTTCGCCCCACCCGATCGGTCTCTTGGTGAGCTCTCGGCGGCGCTCGTGCTCAACTCGACCGCGACCTCGACCGGGTGCCGGGTGCTGGTCAGTCACATCCGCCAGGGCGATGCTCGGGTGGACGACTGTGCGGGCCCACGCGCACCGGCCGCCTTCAGCGTCGACTTCGCGGCGTCGTTCATGGCGAGGCAGCCCCGCGAGGAGGACCACTGTGTGGAGCGGCTGAATGCCTCCACAGCGGCGATGCTCGCGGCTCGCTTCCCCTACGTCACGCCGTCGGGGGTGGTCGGTCCCTGTGGAGGTGCGCCGCAGGTGCAGCTCATCGACGGTGGGTACGCCGAGGGCAGTGGCGTCGGATCCCTGGTCGACCTCAGTGCGCCCCTGTTGACCCGGGTGCGCGAGTTCAACGAGGCCGACACCGGGGCCGTGATCGTGCCGGTGCTGGTCTATCTGGACAACGGGCGGGGCAGTGACTTGGTGCAACCTCCACCGGAAGCAGTGGCCGAGGTGCTGGTGCCCCCGGTCGGCGTGATGATGGGCGGGTCGAGCCAGAAGTCGACCGCAGCCTGGCTGCAGCGGGGTGCGGCCATGATCGGGCCCGACAGCGTCGGCATACCGCAGGACCCTGCCTTGCGCTCGGCGCTGCGGCCGTGGGGCTCTGGAGTCTTCGTGGTCAATCAGCGCAGCAAGCCGGCGATCGAGGCGCCGTTGGGATGGGTGCTCTCCGACGCCAGCCGGGCCGACATGGACTCGTCACTGGCGGATGACTCCGCCTCGGCCTGCGAAGAGGAGAGCAGACAGGACGCGATCGAGACCGACAAGGAAGTCGAGATCGTCGAGTACGGACGGCTGGGGGACCTCATCGAGGCCATGACCGGCTGTTAAGACCGGTCCCCGCGTTGGTCGTCTCCCAGCTGTCCGCAGCTAGTCGAAGGCGTGGACCCGCACCGATAGACAGGTCACACAACCCTCGAGCTTGATCAGCTCACTCATGGGCACGGCCACGACTGCCAGCCCCCGAGCGCGGAAGGCGTCGGCGCTTCGGGGCGCGGCGTCGGCCATCAGCACAGTGTGCTGGTCGAGCACCACCACGTGGGCGCCCTCGGGCTCGGGCACGGCCATGAAGGCGGGCCAGGACGATGGGTCGTCCACCAGCGGCGCGTAACCCACGATGGTGCCGTCCGGGAGGGCGGTGACCTGACTCTTGAGGTGCAGCGTCTTGGTCACCGGCACGGGCACGACACGCAGGCCCATCGGTGCTAGGTGATGGGCCAGGGCGGTGGCGCCAGCCTCGGTCGTGCGGCCCCCGACCCCGACGTACACCGTGTCGCCCACCCTCAGCACATCACCGCCGTCGAGGCTCACCACCCCGTCGACCGGAGCGTCGTCCAGCTCGACGAGGCGCAGTCCCTGGGCGACGGCAGCGGCGCGCGCACCCCCGAGCTCGGGGCGACGCGAGGTCGCGCCGGGGACGGCCAGGACTGCCAGGTCGCCGAACACCAGCAAGGGGTCCTCGACGAAGACACCGTCCGGACAGTCCGGAGCGGGCTCGACCTCATGCACGGCGAACCCCGCCGCCGACAGCGCCTCGACGTACCTCAGCCACTGGTCTGCGGCCAGAGTGGCGTCGACCGACGTGCTGCGCTCGACGTGCGTCACCAGGCCCTCGGCCAACCGTGGGCTGGGCCGGCGGACGAAAGCGAAACGATCCTCGGTCATGCCCCGAGACGATGCCATATCGCGTCGTCGGGCGGCTCGAGGCGCCGCATCCTCATACCCCCCGCGTGCGCCCGCGACCCCTTGCCGTGAGACTTGGACCCAGTCACCACCGACCGAAACACCCACTGACCGAAGGACCCACCGATGGCCACCGTCGCCGACCTGCTGATCGACTCCCTCGCCGACCTGGGTGTGCGCACCGTCTGGGGTGTCGTCGGCGACGCCCTGAACCCCGTCACCGACGCCATCCGACGCTCCGACCGCATCGAGTGGATCGGCGTCCGCCACGAGGAGGTCGGTGCCTTCGCGGCCTCCGCCCAGGCCCAGCTGAGCGGCACCCTCGGAGTGTGCATGGGCACCGTCGGACCGGGCGGCATCCACCTGCTCAACGGCCTCTACGATGCGAAGAAGTCGCACGCGCCCGTCCTGGCGATCTGCGGGCAGGTGCCGTCGGCCGAGATTGGGACCGAGACCTTCCAGGAGGTCAACAACGACGTGCTGTATGCCGATGTGGCCGTCTACTCGCGCACGATCAGCAACGCCGACCACTTCCCCTACGTGTTGGAGCTGGCGGTGAACACCGCGCTCAACGAGCGGGGCGTCTCGGTGCTCACGCTGCCCGGTGACGTGGGAGAGCTGGACATCGAAGACACCAAGACGCTCAACTTCACGCCGCCGCAGCCCCGGTCGGTGCCTTCACCCGACCTGCTGGCCCAGGCAGTCGAGATCATCGACTCCGCCGAGAAGGTCACGTTGTTGGTCGGCATCGGGGCCAAGCCGGGGCGGGCGGCCGTGCTGCGGCTCGCTCAGCGGGTGCAGGCGCCGATGGTGCTCAGCCTGAAGGCCAAGGACGGGTTCGAGCACGACAACTCCCACCAGGTCGGCCAGTCCGGACTGATCGGCAACCCGGCGGCCCAGAAGGCGTTCGACGACTGTGACGTGCTGGTGATGCTGGGCACCGACTTCCCCTACCGGGAGTGGTTGCCCGAGGGCAAGACCGTGATCCAGGTGGATGACCGTGGCGGGCACATCGGCCGCCGGACCCACGTGCACCTCGGCCTGGTCGGCGACGCCGGTGACACCGCGGCAGCGCTCGCGGACGCCGTGCAGGACAAGGGCGAGGCTGGGTCGAAGCATCTGCAGGGCGCCCGGGAGACCTATGAGAAGTGGCTGGGTGGTCAGCACGACCTGGCCTCGGCCGACTATGAGGACAAGGCGGTGGGCCGGGTGCGCAAGCACCTCGACAACCGCGACGGCGACATCCGACCGGAGCTGGTCGCGGCGCAGGTCAACCGTCAGGCAGCCGACAACGCGATCTTCACCGCGGACACGGGTATGTCGACGGTCTGGCTCTCACGTCTGGTGCACCTGCGGGCGGACCAGCGTCTGGTGGGGTCGTTCAATCTCGGCTCGATGGCCAACGCGATGCCGCAGGCTCTGGGCGCGCAGGCCTTGGATCGCGACCGGCAGGTGATCGCCTTCTGCGGCGACGGTGGGCTGACCATGCTGCTGGGCGACCTGATGACCGCCGTGCCCTACAACCTGCCGGTGAAGCTGATCGTCTTCAACAACCGGCGCCTGGGCATGGTCAAGCTGGAGATGGAGCAGGCCGGGCTGCCGGAGTCGGGCACCGAGCTGGCCAACCCCGATCTCGCGGCGGTCGCTCGCTCGATGGGCTTCCACGGGGTCCGGGTGGAGGATCCGAAGGACGTCGAGGCCGCCGTGGCCGAGGTGTTGGCCCACGACGGGCCCGCGCTGCTGGATGCGGTCACCAATCCGGAAGAAGTCTCGCTACCGCCGAAACCGACGGTCCAGCAGGGTGTGGGCTTCGGGATCGCCAAGATCAAGGAAGTCCTCACCTAGCCGCTGACCGATGTGCGCGCTCTCCGCGGGTTGGCGCCGTGCAGAAGCGCGCACATCGGTCAGGAGCGGAGGCGCTGCAGGTGCACCCGACGGGTCAGCTGGATCAGAGGCCGGATGAGCATGGCGACGCTCCCGAGCAGGAAGAGCCAGACGCCGGCGGTCTCCGTCGAGGTGCTGAAGAAGAGCGCGCTGCCCACGATGAAGAAGACGGCGATCAGGAGGTCGTTCATGATCGCCAGGACTTCGTAGCGGTTGCGGATCGTCAGCTCTTCGCGGCCGATGTGCAGGTCCATCTCGCCCGGGTCACCCGTGGTGCTGGGGTCAGTAGCCATCAGCAGAGACTCTGTGTGAGCTCGGCGGCGCCACCGTGCAGTCGGACTTCGGCGTGGGCGCCATTGACCAGCGGCATGAAGGGGGCGACGTGTCCGCAGTCGACGTCACCGATGATCGGCACGTCCAGCGATCCCAGCGCATCGAGCACCGCTTCGTGCTGGGACAACGTGGCGTCGTCGGGCGCGGTGCTCCGTCCCACCAGCACGGCGTTGGCTCCGGTGAAGAAGCCCGCCAGGCGCATCCCGTGCAGCGCCCGACAGATCGTGAAGGCGTTGGCCTCGGCCGCTTCGACGTAGACGACGGTGCCTTCAGGAGCGTGCTCGGCCACGAACCGCGGCACATCCCCGAACGGCGAACCGGCCAGGGGCGAGATGGTCTCGATGCACCCGCCGATGAGCCGACCCTGCACATGCAGGTCGCCGTGGCCATCCAGCCGCGTCCACCCACCCTCAGCGTCGAGAATCAGCTCGCTGGCCCTCGGGTCGGTGGCGAAGTCGACGTGTGAGTGCTTGCGGTATCGACCCGGCGGGAGCTGCGAAAACGTTGTGCCCGATGGCATCGCCGCGATGTCCAACCACGAGACCAGCCCGTCGGCCGGGCGGTAGGGGGTGTCCATCAGGTTGCTGCCGTGCACGGTAGCGACCCCGGCCCGCAGCGTCAGCGGAGTGATCACCGTGGCGATGTCCGAGTACCCGACGACCCAGGTGGGCTCTGCCGAGGCGATGGCCTCCCAGTCGAGCAGGGCCAGCACGTCGATGGCGGTCTCCCCACCCCACGGAGGCACCACGGCCCGGACCTTCGGATCGAGAAGCATCGAGGTCAGCTCGGCGGCGCGGTCGACGGCCGGGGCGCTGACATGTCCGGACGCGGATCCGCCCAAGCCCAGGCAGTCACCCAGCACCACGTCGTACCCTCGATCCCGGACCACCTCGACGGCAACATCGAGGCGCGCGCGGACCTCCTCCGGCACCCCACTGGACGTGGCGCTCACGCCCACGACATCGCCATGGCACAACGGAGCTGGAAACTTCACCACCATGGGACAAACCTAACTCTGCACGACGCCGGCGCAGCAGAGTCGACACCGGTGTCCTCACGTGTGGTGGGATGACAGAGTGACAGCCACTCGAGATCGGCGCGGGCTGCCCGCCGGGATTCCCCCGGCAAACGCATCCGCTATCACCGAGACCCTCCGTGGTTTGTCGGCCGCTCGTCGACAGACCTTCATGCTCCGCGTGCAGCGCCGCTGGACCGAGCTGCTCGACGGGTTGCGAGTGTATGCCGACCCCGAGGCCGTGGCCGGGCGCTGCCTGGAGCTGGCCGCGGCGGCCTACGCGCGACGACCGGATGACCTGCACACCCTGGACGAGCAGCGGCTGTTGGAGCCCGACTGGTTCCAGCAGCCCTCGATGGTGGGATATGCGGCATACACGGAGCGGTTTGCGGCCGCCGGCACCGGGTTGGCCGGCGTAGCCGACCGCGTGGACCATCTCCGCGACCTCGGGGTGACCTACCTGCACCTCATGCCGCTGTTGCAACCGCGACCCACCCCGAACGACGGTGGGTATGCCGTGGCCGACTACCGCACGATCCGTCCCGATCTCGGGACGGTCGAGGATCTGCAGGACCTCGCCGCGGTGCTGCGGGCCAACGAGATCAGCCTCTGCCTCGACCTCGTGCTCAACCACGTCGCCAAGGAGCATGCCTGGGCCGCCGCGGCTCGTGCGGGGGATGCGCGCTATCGCGACTACTTCTACGTCTATCCCGACCGCACCGAGCCCGACTCCTACGAGGAGACGCTGCCTGAGGTCTTCCCGGACTTCGCTCCGGGCAACTTCACCTGGGATGCGGACCTCGATGCGTGGGTGTGGACCACGTTCAACTCCTACCAGTGGGACCTCAACTGGTCTAACCCAGCCGTCTTCTGCGAGATGGCCGACGTCATCCTCTATCTGGCCAACCTCGGCGTCGAGGTGCTCCGCCTGGACGCGATCGCCTTCACCTGGAAGCGCAAGGGCACCAACTGTCAGAACCAGCCCGAGGTGCACGCCTTGACGCAGGCGCTCCGAGCGGTCGCCCGGATCGCCGCCCCCGCGCTGACCTTCAAGGCGGAGGCGATTGTCGGGCCGGATGATCTGGTCTACTACCTGGGCCGCGGGGTGCACCACGGCAAGGTCAGTGATCTGGCCTACCACAACGGGCTCATGGTGCAGATCTGGTCGATGCTGGCCAGTCGTGACGTCACCCTCGCCGCCCACGCGCTGTCGCGCATCCCCGCCATTCCTGCCACGACGGCGTGGATCACCTACCTGCGCTGCCACGACGACATCGGCTGGGCGATCGACGACCGCGACGCCGGCGCCGTCCACCTCAACGGCTTCGAGCACCGCAACTTCCTGTCCGAGTTCTACGCCGGTGACTTCGACGGCTCTTTCGCCGAGGGCCTGGTCTTCCAGCACAACCCCGAGACCGGTGACAAGCGGATCAGCGGCACGGCAGCCAGCCTGGCCGGGATCGGTGCCGCCGCCTCGAGCGGCTCGGCCCGACGGCTCGATGACGCCATCGGTCGAGTGCTGGTCGGCCACGCGCTGATGATGGGCTGGGGCGGCATCCCGGTGATCTGGTCTGGCGACGAGATCGCGACGCTCAACGACGCACAGTGGGATGCCACGCCGGAGCATGCGGACGACAACCGTTGGGCACACCGACCCGCACTGGACTGGAAGGTGGTCTCCGGGTTGGCCGAGTCCTCCGACTCCCCGGCGGCACGGGTCTTCGCGGGCCTTCAGTCCCTGTTGAGCGCCCGCGCGGCCTTGCCGCACCTGCACGCCGCAGTCACGGCACGACCACTGCCGACCTCGGCCCCGGGCGTGCTCGGCGTGTTGCGCAACCACCCGATCGGACCCATGGTCGGGCTCTACAACATGACCGAGCACGAGCGATTCGTGCCCGGCTGGTGGCTGCGCGAGCAAGGGCTGGACCCGTATGCCCTCCGCGACCACGTGGCGGATGCGGCCCCGGAGGTCACCGAGTACGAAGACCTGCGGCTGACGGCATACCAGGCGCGGTGGTTGACGAGTAGCTAGCCCTGACCCATTGCGGTCGCGGTGAGGTCGCCGGGGTCGGCGTTGGCACCACAGACCACGATCG
>JBASAN010000051.1:0-5835 GCA_049650625.1 Ornithinimicrobium sp. | reverse complement strand
ATGATGAGACTCGCTTCGCGATACGCACTGGGTCGAAGCAAAACCTACCATCGCTGGGCCTACACCAGGGTCGGTTTCACCGAGGAGATTCTGGCCAGCATCCCGTTCACGAACTTCGGGGACTCGTCCGTCGACATACCCTGCACCAGAGCGACCGCCTCGGCGATGGCCACTGCGTCCGGCACGTCGTCGTTCCAGACGATCTCCCACGTGCCGAGCCTCAGCACTGCACGGTCCACCGACGGCATCCGCTCCAGAGACCAGCCGTGGCTGTAGGTGGTCAGGACCTCGTCGATCTCCGCCCACCGCTCGAGCACTCCACGCACCAGCTCAGCGGTGTAATCGGGCAACGGATGCTGGGTGGTGGGAGCGGCCAGACGCTGGTCCAACAGGTCGCCGACGTTCAGCGAGCGCTGCTCCGCCTCGAACAGCAGCTCCAGGGCACGCTTACGCGCTTTACTGCGAGCAGCCACTGGTGCTCAGTTCACCCGGCCCAGGTAGGAGCCGTCGCGCGTGTCGACCTTGACCTTCGTACCCGACTCCAAGAAGAGAGGAACGGCGATTTCGGCACCGGTCTCCAAGGTGGCTGGCTTCGTGCCGCCCGTGGAACGGTCTCCCTGGACCCCCGGATCGGTGTGCGACACCTCAAGGACGACCGAGGGGGGGAGCTCGACGTACAGCACCTGCCCTTCGTGCTGGGCGATCATCGCCTGCGCGTTCTCCAGCAGGTAGTTGCTGGCCGAGCCCAACACCTCCGGGGACACCGGGATCTGGTCGTAGGTCTTCACATCCATGAAGATGTAGTCGGTGCCGTCGTTGTACAGGTACTGCATGTCGCTGCGGTCGACGGTGGCGGTCTCGATCTTGGTGCCCGCGTTGAAGGTCTTGTCCACGATCTTGCCGGACAGCACGTTCTTCAGCTTGGTGCGGACGAAGGCCGGACCTTTGCCGGGCTTGACGTGCTGGAAGTCCAGCACCTGCCACAAGCCGTTGTCCATGTTCAGGACCAGGCCGTTCTTCAAGTCGTTCGTCGATGCCACGTTAGTGCTCTCAGCTCTCTGCTCTCGGGTGCTCGCACGACCTTGGACCGCGCAAAGGGGCGCGGTCGTCACAGGCGTGCGGCTGCGGACTCGGAGCGAGTCTAACGCCCAGACCCCTTCACCCCGTCGACTCCGCCAACGCCTGCAGAGCCAGAAGGTAGGACCGTCCCCCGAACCCGGCGATGGTCCCCGTCGCCGATGGGGCCACGACGGACACGGAGCGGAACGCCTCTCGAGCGGCGGGGTTGGACAGGTGCACCTCGATCAACCGTGAACCGCAACCGACCAGGTGGGCGCACGCGTCCCCCACCGCGTAGGAGTAGTGGGTGAAAGCGGCGGGGTTGAGGATCACGTCCACACCATCGCGCGCGGCCTCATGCAGCCAGCCGACAATGTCACTTTCGGCATCGCTTTGTCGGCAGTCGCAGCTCAGCCCGAGGCCCGCTCCGAACGTCACCACCTCGTGGTGAAGGTCGGTCAGAGTCTGGCGGCCATAGATCTCGGGCTGCCGTGAGCCCAAGGCGGCTAGGTTCGGACCGGACAGGACAAGCACGCGAGTCGACATCGGATCAGGCTAGTGGTTGCTGATCCGGCGTCGTGGGGACCGACGAGCTGAGCGCCGCGTAGGCCGAGTGCAGGAGGTCCTCCCTTGGCCCCTCGAGGCGGCCGGGACGCCCCACGTCGTCGAGCACGACGAAGCGCAGCGTGGATCCACGGGATTTCTTGTCCCGAGCCATCGCCGCGCGCAGCTCCGGCCACCGACCGCCGGGGTACGAGGTTGGCAGACCGACAGAGGTCAGGAGGGCGCGCAGGCGTTGCACGATCGAAGGCGGGGTGCGACCGGCAAGCACGCCCAGCTCTGCCGCGAAGACCATCCCGACGGCGACCGCATCGCCGTGCCGCCAACGGTACTCCTCGATCAGTTCGATGGCGTGAGCCAGCGTATGGCCGTAGTTGAGGATCTCGCGCAAGGAGGCCTCTCGCAGATCCGCGCTGACGACATCGGCTTTGACCTGCACGGCTCGAGTGATCAATTCGATCGTGGCAGGACCGTCAGGCCGCGTCGCCGCCTGCGGGTCGGCTTCGACAAGGTCGAGGATCCGGGAGTCGGAGATGAAACCGCACTTGATCACCTCGGCTAGACCGGAGACGTAGTCATCCCGGTCCATGGTCGCCAGCCACGTGGGGTCGCACAGCACCATCACGGGTGGGTAGAACGCACCGACCAAGTTCTTTCCCTCGGCGGTGTTGATGCCGGTCTTTCCACCGACTGCGGCGTCGACGATGCCCAGCAGGGACGTCGGCAGGTGCACGACGTCGATGCCCCGCAGCCAGGTCGCGGCCGCAAACCCGGCCAGGTCCGTTGCGGCTCCTCCGCCCACGGACACCACGAGGTCGTCCCGTGTGAAGTCTGCTTGCCCCATCTGCTCCCATAGCGCAGCGAGCACGGTGACGTTCTTGCCGTCCTCCGCGTCCGGGACCCACGCGATGAAGGGGTCTGCTCCCGCCTCGGTCACACAGGACAGCACCTGGGTGACGATCGTTTCTCGACCGGGCTGGGCCACGACCAGGACACGACGACGCGGGATCAAGGCCTCCGAGAGCCGGCTCAGGACCTTCGAGTCCACATGCACGGGGTAGGCACCGACCGTTTTCGGTGTGCCGACCCAGACCTCGCGATCCGTTCCCCTCACGAAGAGCGGTCCTCAGCCGCGGTGGCGGTCCCGGCGTCGGACCCAGTCCCAGCGTGGGGGTCGATTTCGGCCTGGATCTGCGTGGCGATCTCCGCGACAGTGCGGCCAGCGGTGTTGACGTGCATCGAGGCCACGCGCTCGTAGGTGGCGCGACGGGCGTTCATCAGCCGGTTCCAGGACGCTCTGGGATTGATGACCAACATCGGTCGCGACGCGTCGAAACCGACCCGTGACGCGGCGTCGGCGATCCCCACGTCCAGGAAGACGACGCTGACCTTTCCGTGCACCGCAACGAGGGCTTCCGCAACCCCCTCGGTCATGACTGCTCCACCACCCAGGGAGATGACGCCCGACTGCTCGCTCAGGGCTCGCAAGACCTCAGCGCGCTCCAGCGCCCGGAAGGCCTGCTCACCGTCGTCGACGAAGATGTCGCTGATCGTCCGCCCCTGGTCGGTTTCGATCTGCGCGTCGGTGTCGAGGAACTCCACCTGCAGGCGGCGGGCTAGCTCGACTCCGATCGTCGTCTTGCCCGCCCCGGGTGGACCGACCAGGACCGCAATGGGTCCCCGCTCCCCCAGCGGCTCGGCAGAGTCAGTCATCGGTGACCGAAGTCATCGTGTCCGGGATGGATGCCATGTATGCCTCCAGGTTGCGAGCGACCTCGACGACGCTGTCGCCGCCGAACTTCTCGACCACCGCATCGGCCAAGACGAGGGCCACCATAGCCTCGGCCACCACGCCTGCGGCGGGCACCGCGCACACGTCGGATCGTTGGTGGATCGCCGTCGCCGCTTCACCGGTCGTGACGTCGATCGTGCGGAGGGCTCGAGGCACGGTGGAAATCGGCTTCATGGCCGCCCGCACCCGCAGCACGGATCCAGTACTCCTGCCGCCCTCGGTGCCGCCGGAGCGAAGGGAGACGCGTCGCACCGCCCCTGCCTCGTCACGCTCGATCTCGTCGTGAGCCTGGCTCCCGCGGCGCGCTGCCGTGCGGAAGCCCTCACCGACCTCGACACCCTTGATAGCTTGAATCCCCATCAGGGCCCCGGCCAGGCGAGAGTCCAACCGGCGGTCCCAATGCACGTGCGAGCCCAGCCCCGGCGGCACTCCCCACGCGAGGACCTCGACAACGCCGCCGAGGGTGTCCCCGTCCTTGCGTGCGGCATCCACCTCAGCCACCATCGCGGCGGAGAGCTCGGGGTCCAGGGTACGCACCGGGTCCGCGTCCAGCCGTTGAACGTCGGATTGGCGGGGCAGCTCCTCGAGCGTCGGGGCATCGGCGCTGGGCCCGGCCCACCCCGCCGGCCCGATCGACACCGTGTGACTCACCAGGGTGATGCCGCAGGCCTGCTCCAAGAAGGCCGCCGCCACGGCGCCGAGGGCCACCCGAGCCGCCGTCTCCCGAGCCGAGGCCCGTTCGAGGATGGGCCGTGCCTCGGTGAAACCGTATTTCTGCATACCGACCAGATCGGCGTGGCCCGGTCGAGGACGGGACAAGGGCTTGTTCCGGGCGAGCTCCTTCGGGGCACCGACATCGTTCGCCTGGGCGATCCGATCGCTGTCGACCGGTTCCGGACTCATCACGTCGGCCCACTTGGCCCACTCGGAGTTCGCTATGTGCAGCGCGATGGGCGAGCCGAGGCTCTGGCCGTGACGCATCCCTCCGGCGAAGTCCAGCTGGTCCGCCTCGAAGCTCATCCGGGCGCCGCGCCCGTAGCCGAGGCGACGCCGCGCCAAGGCGCCGGACACGGCCTCGCGAGAGATCACCACGCCGGCCGGAAGCCCTTCGAGGATGGCAGTCAGGGCAGGTCCATGGGATTCACCCGCGGTGAGCCAACGCAACATAGCGCCGATCCTCTCAGAACATGGAGGTCAACAAGTCCGGGGGCAGCAGGAGGCCGATGACGGCTCCGACCATCATTGGTGGCCCATAGGCCAGATGCCCGCCTACGCCGACCCGCTTGGTGGCGAGCAGGAACGCGGCCACGAGGCCGCCGACCAGGAACCCTGAGTACAGTCCCAGGACCACACTCTGGAACCCGAACCAGCCCAACGCACCGCCGAGCACGATCGAGAGTTTGACGTCTCCCAGCCCGAGGGCCAAGGATCCCCGAGCCAGCGAGACCAACGACAAGGTCAGGTAGAAGGCTCCGCTGGCCACCGCGCAGATCAGCATCCGAGCCAGCGGCCACCAGTAGCCCCCGACGGCGGCGGCCAGGCTCAGGCCCAGCACGAGGACGCCCATCGTCGGCCACATGATCCGGTCCGGCAACCGGTGCACATCCAGGTCCATGGCGGCCAGGCACACGCAGGCCAGTCCCACCGTGAGCAAGGTGAGCAGCACGAGGAACTGGGTAGGCGAGGGAACCCCGGCGCTGGACCCGGGATCGAACATCTGGCCCGTGAGTTGAGCCGGGGGGGCGAAGAGGGTTCGCCACGTCAGCACCCACACCAGGACACCGAGGACTGGGGCAACCCACCATCGCGAGCCCGGCAGCGGCATGAGCTCCTCGTCTGGCTTGCGGTAGGTCGCCGCCCGCAACCAGCGGCCCACCCCCACTCCGAACCCAGCGGCGATCAGGCCCAGCAGCGTCGGGAAGATGACCCCCGGGACCAGCAGCTCCTCGATCTCTACTCCCCTGCCTTCAACGCCTCGTGCAGTGCCGTGCGCATTGCTTCCACGGGCGGCTCCAGCCCCGTCATCAAGCGCACCTGTTCGACCGCCTGATGCAGCAGCATGGCAGACCCGTCGATGACCCCGGCCCCGGCTGTGGACATCTGGTTACCCCACGCCGCGGCACGCGGCTGGTAGACCACGTCCATGGCCAGGGTGTCCCCGGCGACACCGGTCGACACCGACGGGGGAGGTGGCAGCTCCGCATAGGCCGGGGCCGTGCTCATCGCTACATCCACCCCGGCCAGATCGGGCCATCCTCGGTCGTAGGTCCGTGTGGTCACCGTCAGCCCGAGCTGGCGAGCGAGCTCCATCGTCTCCGAGCGGGGTTCGGACCTGGACTGGATCACCACATGAGTGACCCCCAGGTCGAGGAACGCCACCAACGCCGACCGGGAGGTAGCCCCCGACCCGATCACCCATCCCG
>JBASAN010000050.1:0-1985 GCA_049650625.1 Ornithinimicrobium sp. | reverse complement strand
GCCTTAGGCACCGACCCTGACGCGGACCCCGGGGAGGACCCCGGCGGGGACCCTGGCGAGGCAGCGGACCGTAGCGGTGAGACCCACTTGGCTCCTGGCGCTGCTGGTGTGGATCACGTCGAGGAGGGCCGCTCAACGCGACAGATGGTGCGTGATCTGCCCTGGCGGCGGATCGCTGCTCTCAGCGGGGCGCTGTTCGCGGTCTCGATGATCCTGATCGTGGCCTTCGAGTTGTCCACGGGGCGCGCAGTCTCCACGTACACCGGGGGCAGCACCGACAACAGCGTGGGCACCTCGATCCCCGGCTGGAGCGGCACCGGTGAGAACTCGCTCGGCAACGACGACGACGGGCCCGACGTGCCGGCACCGGGTGAGGGCCAGGACGGCGACGCGCCTCCGGGTGGGTCGCCGCAAGACGAGAGCGACGCGACCGGTGAGCCCGCACCCGACCAGGCCCCCGACCAGGACGGCACGTCGACCGATGCGCCGTCGGATCCGGCGGCGGAGGACAGCGTCCAGGATCCCGCACCCGAGAATGAGGCGCCCCCCGCCGATGCTCCCAGCCAGGAGCCCACACCCGGGACGGGCCCCGCACCGCCAGCTCCCCAGGCCCCCTCCCCGTAAAACCAACGACGGTCGTGGTGAGCATGGTCGCCCGACGAGGTGAGGGGCGCATCATGGCGTAGACGGTCGCGGCCCGGCGTTGCTACGCCGCCGCGGCCGACCTATCCCGGTTTGCCGGCTACGCGGACACACTGAGTGACCGGATCCGCCTCGAGGGTGGTGTGGAGATCCGCAGTCCGCCCGCCGGGGAGGACCTGCAAACGGGTTCTACTTATCGTGCTCGGCCGGGTCCGGGGTGAGCCGTTGATCGGCGGGCTGCTGGTCGGTGAGATCCAACAGGGCGCGTGCGAGTGCGCCGGTCGGGAGCCCGACGCTGGTCGCGGCGGTGTGCAGGTGTTCGCTTGCGGTCTCGAGCGGGAGGACCAGACGGTGGGCCAACAGGGCGGTGGCGGCCTCGATACGAGCGCGTTCCTCCAAGATTGCGGGAGCCTGCCGGCCTTGTATGTTGCCGCGCTGGCGATGCAGTACGGAAAAACGATCTCGAGAATGAAGGCCATCTGTCCGCGGTTGTCGCTCGGTGCTCGAGTGGACCTCTACCTGCACCACCACGTCAGCCTCAGCCGCCTGAAGCGCTTTTCCCGCCGCGACGGGCCCACTCACGACTACGCCCGGGCCGAGACCCGCGAGGAGCGCTTGGTGATCCTCGCCCAGGACGACGCATAGGCTGCTCTGCCGACCGGAGTTCGGCACCGGCGACATGCTGGCTTCCCTTGATTTCTGCTCGAGCGGACTACGGCGTCGCAGAGGGGCTGCCTCGGCGGGTGGTCGTTTTCCTGATCGTGCCCGCTCACCTAACCGCGGCCATCGCGCGTGTCTCGATGAGCATCCCGATCGGGTGCGGGTTCCGCGCGACCATCGGCCTCCAGCACGCTCCGCGTGCCCGTTCGCCACAGCGTCGGCTAGTGCCAGACCATGGGCCCCTACTGTCGACACCACGACCTGGCGGATCTTCCGAGTTCCGGCACTCGGCACCACTTCCAGGTGGTCGTCCAGCCGGGACCTGTCGGCGTGTGGGTGCATGCTAGTGACATGGCTCACGCAGACGACCCTGAAGGTTACAAACGGAGACTCGACCAGAAGCTGGAGCCGGCTCGGATCCGTTCAACGCTAGCCTTTGCCGGCCTGTACCAGGTGACGCACGAACTCATCAAAGAGGCTCTTCACAATCCGGGGTGTAGCCGAGGTCTGAAGCCGCCGGACTCGAGCAGGCTTCTGGCGATGTAGTTGGTGAGGGTGCGGAACCCGAGGGCTGAGCCGCGCAGGTGCTCGAGGCGCCCATTGATCGCCTCCGTGGGCCCGTTGCTCGTGCCGGGCCGGTCGAAGTAGGCCAGCACGTCCTCAGCGCGCTTCTTCAGCGTGCG
>JBASAN010000049.1:0-3408 GCA_049650625.1 Ornithinimicrobium sp. | reverse complement strand
CCTCCCACCGGCCCCAGCGATCACGTCGGCGTCCACGAGCAGAAGGACGGCAAGCGTTACGTCGGCGCGGCGCCCACGGTGGGGCGGGTCAGCGGGTCCATCCTCACCGCCTTGGCCGGCCTGCTGGAGTCCGTCGGCTCGGATCGGCTGCGCTTCACCCCCCACCAGAAGCTGGTGCTGCTCGACATACCCACCGAGCAGGTCGACCACGTCGTGGGCGTCGTCGAGTCCCTGGGCCTGCGCACCGCACCGAGTGCCTTCCGGCGCTCCACTATGGCCTGCACCGGCATCGAGTTCTGCAAGCTCGCCATCGTGGAGACCAAGGCCACCGCCGCGGCCGCGATCACCGAGCTGGAGTCGCGGCTGGCCGACCTGGACCTCGACCAGGCCATCTCGCTGAACGTCAACGGCTGCCCGAACTCCTGCGCTCGCATCCAGACCGCCGACATCGGCCTCAAGGGCCAGATCATCACCGTTGACGGGGAGCAGGTGCCGGGCTTCCAGGTGCACCTCGGTGGGGGACTGGCCGGCGAGGACCGCGCCGAGCCCGAGCTGGGACGCACCGTGCGCGGGGTCAAGGTCAGCGCCGACCATCTGCCCGACTACGTGGAGCGTGTGGTCCGCACCTGGTCCGACCAGCGCGAGCCGGGTGAGTCCTTCGGGACGTGGGCGCACCGAGCCGATGAGGCGGTGTTGGCATGACCGCCGCCACTCTGGAAGCCCGCAGCACCGATGACCTGCGCCGCCTGGCCCTCTGGGCTGAGGACGCCTTGGCCGGGGCCAGTGCTGGACAGGTCCTGGCGTGGGCGTTCGCCGAGTTCGGGGATCGGATGGCCGTGGCCAGCAGCATGGCCGACGCCGTGCTGCCGCACCTGGCCGCCACGGTGTACGCCGGGGTGCGCCCCGACGACGCCGCCCCGGAGCCCTCCGTCCTCTTCCTGGACACCGGATATCACTTCGAGGAGACGCTGGCCACGCGCGACGAAGTAGCCCGTCGGCTCCCCGTGCGGGTGCTGAACGTCACCCCCACGCGCAGCGTGCCGCAGCAGGACGAGGACTTCGGCGCCGACCTGTTCAACCGCGACCCGGGAGCCTGCTGCCGGATGCGCAAAGTCGAGCCGCTGCGCGAGGCGCTCGCCGGATACCAGGCATGGGCCTCGGGAGTGCGGCGCAGTGACAGCCCCACCCGCGCTCAGACCCCCTTGGTGACCTGGGACGAGCGGCACGAGATCGTCAAGCTCAACCCGTTGGCCGGGTGGAGCGACGCGCACGTCGAGGCCTACATCCGGCGACACAACGTGCCGGTGAACCCTCTGATCGCGCAGGGGTATCCCTCGATCGGCTGCGGCCCGTGCACCCTGCGTCCGCTGCTGGGTGCGGACCCGCGGTCCGGTCGGTGGGCCGGGACGTCCAAGACCGAGTGCGGGTTGCACACATGAGCGCCAACGCCGTGACGATGTTCGGTCTGGACCTGACTGGTCGATGGGTCGTCGCCGTCGGAGGGGGTGCGGTCAGCACCCGCCGGGTCAAGGACTTGTTGCAGCGCGGCGCTCGGGTCCGGCTGGTCAGCCCCGAGGCCAGCCCGGAGCTGCGTCAGCTCATCGCCGATGACGCCATCACGTGGGTGCCTCGGGTGTACGTCGGCTCGCCCGATTTGGCCGGGGCGTGGCTGGTGCATACCGCCACAGGTATGCCGAAAGTCGACGCCCGGGTGGCGCGAGACGCTGAGTCGACGCGGATCTGGTGCATCAACGCCGGCGACGCCGCGGCTGGGTCGGCCAGGACCCCGGCCCGAGCGTGCCTCGACACTCCGGACGGGCCGGTCGAGCTGGCCGTCACCGCCGCCGGAGATCCTCGACGCGCCACTGCCGTGGCCGCGTCGGTGGGTGCTGCCCTGGAGACCGGGCGGATCGACACCCGTCGCCGTCGGCCGCGACCCGGCACGGGCTGGGTGGCTCTGGTCGGTGGTGGCCCGGGCAGTGATGGTCTGCTCACCGTGCGCGGCGCCCAGCTCCTGGCGGCAGCGGATGTCGTCGTAGTAGACCGGCTTGCGCCGCGCCGACTGCTCGCCGATCTGCCGGAGGACGTCGAGGTCATCGACGTCGGCAAGGAGGTGGGACGCCACGCCGTTCCCCAGGGGCGGATCAACGAGATCCTGGTGGAGCAGGCCCTGGCCGGCCGTGGGGTCGTCCGGCTGAAGGGCGGAGACCCCTACATCCTGGGCCGCGGCGGCGAAGAGCTGCTGGCGTGTGCACAGGCGGGGGTGGAGGTCGAGGTGGTCTCCGGCGTGACCAGCGCGGTCGCGGTGCCCGCAGCGGCCGGCATACCTCTGACTCATCGCGGTGTGGCGCGAGGCTTCACCGTCGTCACCGGTCACGACGAGATCGCCGAGCTGCCGACCGGGGGAGACCACACCGTCGTGGTGCTGATGGGCGTGGCACGGCTGCGGGAAGCGGCCCGGGCGATGGTGGCCGCCGGCCGATCTGCGGACACTCCGGCGGCCGTCATCGAGCGGGGTCTGCTGCCCGGGCAACGCACCACGGTCGGGACGTTGGACCAGATCGCCGAGCAGGCCAGCCGGATCGGGGTCCGCTCACCTGCGGTCATCGTGATCGGTGACGTCGTCCGGCTCAGCCCGGCCTGGCGGGACGCGAACGTCTCGGCCGCCTCGGTGCCCGCGCACGCGTGAGCGCCATACCCAGGCCGCTCGTCCTGCTCGCTCATGGCACAGCCAACCCGGCTGGCCAAGAGGTGGTGTATGCCGTGGGACGGGCCGCTGCCGATCGCCTGCCGAACGTCGACGTCAGTGTGGGTTTCGTCGACGTCTGTGGTCCACGGGCGCAGGACGTGCTCACCGAGCATCCGGGGGCCGTGGTCGTGCCGTACCTGCTGACCAGCGGCTACCACGTGCGCTTCGATATCCCGGAGGCGATTCGGGGTGCTGACAACGGTGCGGTCGCGACAAGGGCTCTCGGGGTGACTCCGGAGGTGGTGGACGTCCTGCTGGACCGGCTTCGTGAACGTCTGGTTGCTGAGCGCTCCGCTGACAGTGGCGTGTCCGGGCCTGCTGTCGCGGCCGACGGGGCCAACCCGAAGGACACGTTGGATGCCGTCCTGCTTACCGCAGCCGGCTCCTCGGACGCCCGGGCCCGTCAAGAGGTGCTCTGCACAGGAGCGGTGCTTGCTGCATGCTCGGGCGTGCCGGTGCGGGTGGGCTTCATGACCGGACCCGGCCCGTCTGCCCGCGACGTCCTGGAGGAGCTGCATGCTCGGGGGGCGGAGCGGGTGGCTGCCGTCAGCTACCTGCTGGCTCCGGGGTTCTTCCACTCCCGTGCGGCCGGCTTGGGTGCCCAGCTGACTACGGAACCGTTGGGAGTCCATCCCCGCATGGTCGACGCTGTGGTGGTG
>JBASAN010000048.1:0-5380 GCA_049650625.1 Ornithinimicrobium sp. | reverse complement strand
GTCCTGGCGCGGTGCTCGACGGGGTGAGTGCCCTGCACGCTTCCGGCCTCACCGGTTGGACCGAGCCGTATATCCACATGACTGTGCCTTCGGGCCATCGCGCGCACCGGCTTCCTGGGGTACGGCTCCACCGACTCGACGAGGCCGGCCCCGTAGTCCGCCGCGGCCTTCGTCGGACGGTGCCGGAGGTGGCGGCCATCCGAGCGGCCCACTGGGCAGCCAGCGACCGAGCAGCGGCCACCCTGCTGGCGATGACGATGCAGCAGCGGCTGACCCAACCGGAACGGTTGATAGACGCGTGGGCCGCCGTGCAGCGCAGCCCGCGACGGTCGCTGTTAGACCAGGTCGTCCGCGACGTCTGCCGTGGTGCGGAGTCGCTGGGCGAGCTGGACTTCGCCCGGTTGTGTCGTAGGCGTGGGATACCGGAGCCGAGTCGTCAGGTGCTGAAGAGGGGCCGCCGAGGAAGGATCTATCTTGACGTGGCCTGGGAGGACCTCGGGGTCCACGTCGAGATCGACGGGGCGCAGCACTCACAGGGACTCAACGCTGTCGATGACGCCGTGCGGCACAACGACCTGGCGGTCCACGGCACGGTCAACCTGCGCATCCCGGTGTTGGGGCTCCGCCTGACCCCGGAGATCTTCCTTGACCAGGTCGCCCTAGCCCTGGATCAAGCGAGATCGACGCACGACGTCGCTTAGACCCTGCGCATATGTCGTCAGAGCGACACTTGTGCAGGGGACAGTTGGGGAGCCTGCGTCATGCCGGACACTGCCGTGGGGCGTATGGACTCGCTGTGGCACTCTGGCCGGATGAATCCGTGGACGTTGAAGCCCAGCGGCCCGGGGGTCGCTGAGCTCATGTGGACCGTCGATGACCCATGGTGGCTCGACGCTCAAGCGCCCACCGCCCTGGCGGAGTTCCTGACGCAGGGGTATGCCGACGGGCTGCACCGCGTCGAGGCTCAGGTGCCCCGCGACCACCGGGAGCTGCGGCAGGCCCTGCAGCGCGCGGGCCTACGCCCGGAGGGAGTCGCCCGCGGCCGTCACCTCGACGCCAGCGGCGTGCCCGTCGATGTGCTGCGGTTGGCCCGACTCGCCGACGACCCGCTACCCGGCACCCGCCAAGCCTTCCTGGCGATGCTCAACGCGACCCTGCCCACCAAACGGGTCATTGCCCAAGGGCTCATTCGCAACGACCGCGGCGACGTCCTGATGTGCCAGCTCACCTATAAGCAGGAGTGGGATCTACCCGGTGGGGTGGTCGACCCGCACGAGTCACCGGCCGGAGCGTTGGCTCGGGAGATCACCGAGGAGCTGGGGGTCGAGGTCCAGGCCGGGTCGCTGCTGGCGATCGACTGGCTACCTCCCTACCGGCAGTGGGACGACGCCGTGCTGTTGGTGTTCGACCTCGGCGTGCATCCGGATCTGCCTGCACGGGCCCGACTGCAACCGACGGAGATCGCCGGCCTCCACTGGTGTGACACCCCCGAGGTCCAGCGACGAGCAGCGCCGTACGTGGCGCGGTTGCTCGCTCAGCTGCGTTCCGCAGTGGCGTCCGACCCATCAGCGCCGGAGGGGGCCACGGAGGGGCCGGTCTATCTCGAGGATGGTCTTCCCTACGAGTTCCAGGGCTGAGCCGGACCCTTAGGGTGGGCACGTGAGAAAGGCTCGAGCATGATGAACCGCCACGCCCCCGAGGTTGTCGAGACGATCCTGCCCGGGGTGGGCGTCAAGTACGAGCTGAGCACCCGAGGTGGGACGCCGTTGTCGCTCGTGGTCAACCGCGAAGGTGGTTCCGTGCTCGTCGCCTACGACGCACGCGACCCCGACCGGGCCTCACTGACCGTGCCGCTCGACGATGACGAGAGCGAAGCGCTGGCCGGGTTGCTCAACGGTGCCTCGATGGTGCATCACGTCAGCGAGGCTGCCAAGCTCCCCGGACTGCAGACCTCACGGCTCAGGATCGACGAGCAGGCGCCCTTCGACGGGCTGACGCTCGGAGAGACCCAGGCCAGGACCCGCACCGGGTGTTCGATCGTGGCCGTCGTCCGGGGCGTCGACGTCGTGACCTCTCCGGGGCCGGACGAGCGGTTCCGAGCTGGCGATCTGCTGGTGGTGGTCGGCACCGAACCCGGCGTTGAGCAGCTCCGCAAGATCCTCTGGCACGGTCCGTAGGGAGCCCACCATGGATCACCTGGCCATCCTGTTCCTCGAGCTCGGCGCGCTCTTTGCAGGGTTGGCCATCTTGGGTCTGTTGGCCAAGCGGCTGCAGATCTCGGCGATCCCCTTCTACCTGCTTGCCGGACTGGCCTTCGGTGACGGCGGACTGGTCAAGCTGAGCGCAGCGGACCCCTTCGTCGAGGTGGGCGCCGAGATCGGGGTGATCCTGCTCCTGCTCACCCTGGGGCTGGAGTTCACCTCCTCCGAGCTTATGGCCAGCCTGAAGCGCCACCGAGCCTCCGGCGTCGTCGACCTCATACTCAACGCCACCCCGGGGTTGGTCGCCGGCTGGCTGCTCGGGCTGCCGATCGGAGGCATCCTCGCGGTGGGCGGGATCACCTGGATCTCATCGTCGGGCATCGTCGCCCGCGTGCTGTCCGACCTTGGCCGCCTCGGCAACCGGGAGACCCCGTCGGTGCTCTCGCTGCTCGTGCTCGAGGACATCGCGATGGCGTTGTATCTGCCCATCTTGGTCGTTGTGCTCTCCGGCGGAGGCCCGTGGCAGGCGCTCGCGGGAGTGTCGCTGGCGCTCGGCGCCGTGCTGTTCATCCTCTGGGTCGCCCACCACGGGAGCGATCGTCTGGAGCAGCTGCTCGACCACCCCGACGACGAGCAGGTGCTGCTCCGAGTGCTCGGGTTGACGTTGTTGGTGGCCGGGATCGCTCAAGGTGTGGGGGCCTCGGCCGCAGTGGGAGCCTTCCTGGTCGGCATCGCGATACCGCATGCGTTGGCCGATCGGGCGCGGCAGCTGCTCAGCCCGTTGCGCGACCTTTTCGCTTCGGTGTTTTTCGTCGCCTTCGGGTTGGCGACCGTCCCGGCCACCATGGTGCCCGCGCTGCTCCCGGCCCTCGGCTTGGCGCTGGTGGGGATCATCACCAAGATCGCGACGGGGTGGTATGCGGCCGGCCGGGACGGTGTCGCCCGTCCCGGCCGGCTGCGGGCGGGGACAGCGCTGGTCTCCCGGGGTGAGTTCTCCGTCGTCATCGCCGGGCTGGCCGTCAGCGCCGGTGTCGCTGCGGTAGGCCCCCTTGCCGCGGCCTACGTCATGGTGCTGGCGGTGCTCGGGCCCATCCTGGCCCGGCTCGCCGACCCGGTCGGGGAACGCCTCCTGCCCGTACGCCGACCCGGCCTGCCCTAGACGTCTCCGCGCCGCGATGTACACGGCGGTCTCAGCGGGTGCAGAATCGGTCGAATGAGAACCCACCGATGACCTCCGAGCCGGCGCCCCTCTCGCGCGACCACCATCACCATGGCGGGATGTGTGGCGGAATGGACCACCATTCTGGTGAGTACACAGCGCAACAGCAGGCGGACCTCGATCGCGTGCTGGCCTTCAACGCCTCGATGAGCGAGGCCATCAACGCTGGCCTGGACGTCACCGCAACCGAGGCGTTCCTGGACCCGGATCCGTTGCGCTACATGTGGGTGGACGAGGGGCAGGGGAGGATCGAGGAACAGATCGCCGGTGCCGAGCGGGTCCTGGCGCAGGCCCCCAGACTGGCTGGAGAGCCTCGTGAGGGAGTCGAGTGGATCACGGAGTCCGCCCGGGCCGCCCGGCCTTCGATCGCGGCCGGGGCGGACGGCACCATCCTGACGACGTGGATGGAGTGGGTGCCCGAGCGGGGTGAGGTGCTCCGTGCTCAGGTGCGTCCACCCGGCCCTTCGGGTGGATCGTCGGTGGTCGAGGAGATCAGCTCTGACCCCGTCGACCTGTTTCGCCCGGTGGCCGCGGTCGACGCGCACCGGGTGTTGTGGGTGTTCGTGGCTCGCCGAGACACCCCGAGCAGCCCGGTGGGGGTCTACGCCTCTCGCCGAGGTGAGCACGGGTGGTCACCGTTGGAGCTGCTCAGCACCACCGCGCACCCGTCGTTCAACCACGAGGTCGCGGTGGACAGTCGCGGCGGCTTGGTGCTCACCTGGCAGGCGCCGGTGGGCTCGGGCTTCGGCATCTACGCTCGGACCCGGACCGCGGGTGGCTGGGGACCGACGTCGTTGGTGTCCGAGGGCGTCGAGGCCAACGTCTGGGACCCCGCCGTGGTGGCCCTGGCGGACGGGTCGAGCATGTTCGCGTGGTCGGAGTATGCCGACGGTTCCTATCGGGTGGTGCTGAGGACCCGGTCGGTCGACGGCACGCTCGGTCAGCCTCGAGTCGTCACCGGCGGTAGCGACTACGCTCTGCACCCCAGCCTGGCGGCGACCACCGACGATCGGGTGTGGTGTGCCTTCGACGTCATCGCGATGCACGGCCACGCCGGCAGTGGGCCGACCCGGTTGAGGCCGGCCCGGGAGGTCGGTGCCGACCCCACGCGTGTGGTCGGGGTGCGGCCCTCGGGAGACAGTGTGCCCGCTGAGCTGATCCCCGAGGTCTCGGCCAGCATCCGGGTCCTCGAGGTGCTGCCCGACCGGGTCCGTGAGGCTCCGGGAGAGCTCGCGGCGCGCCTCGACGTGGTGCCGTCCGGGCTTCCCAAGCTGGTCGCGGGGGTCGACGGGGGATTGGCGGTGGTCTACCGGGTGCACCGCAAGCTGCCGTTGATGACCTACTACTGGGAGGTCGCTGCGCAGGCGATGGGCCCCCAGGGCTGGGAGCCGGCGACCACCTTCAGTGGGACGGACGGCACGCTGGAGGAGCCTGCTGTCGCGGCATACCCCGGTGGGTTCACCATCGCCGCCCAGATGGACCGGCGACTGGAGCGCGCACTGACCTGGAGCGAAGGGTTCGGGGGTCGGGACTGTCCGTATCTCTACGAGCATCATGGGTCCGTCATCTGGCACGGCATCCACGGCTTGGGTCAGATCGTGCACGCCCACCGTGGCCCGCTGCCGCCGCTGTGGAGCCCGGAGGCAGGTGACGGTGAACAGGTCCGCGTTGAGTCCGACCAGCGCATCGAGGCGCGCCGGTGGGTCGACGATCCCGAGAGGCTGACCCACCGGGAGCGACCGACCACGCTCGTCGGAGGGGAGCAGATGCAGCTCTACTGGGGCGACCTGCACCGCCACTCCTTGGTCAGCCGGTGCACCTCGGGTGACGAGCCGAGCCTGGAGGACTTCTACCGCTACGCGTGGGACGTCTGCGACTACGACTTCTGGGCGGTCACCGATCACGCCGAGAACTCCTCGGACCATCAGTGGTGGAGCATCCAGAAGATCGCCGACCTCTT
>JBASAN010000047.1:0-6968 GCA_049650625.1 Ornithinimicrobium sp. | reverse complement strand
CTCCTGCGGTGTGCGCCAACGGCTGAAGTGCTCAAGATCACGCACGAGTGGGCGGACGCAGGCACGTTGGCCGCTCCGGATTCGGGTGAACTCCAGCCGTGAGCGCCCTCGGTGGCAGTGGTCCACGCCGTGCAGCAGTCGGTCCGGTCCTCCACATTCGTCCGCGCTGGGGCTCCGTGCACCCCGGTGGACTCAAGGGTGGTCGACATGGAATGGCTCACTCTCGATCACCGCCGCGACAGCGGTCTCTTCACGCGGCACGACACCGGTGCCCTCGGCATACCCCGACGTGATGTCGACCGGATGGTCCGTCGAGGCGACCTCGCTCGGGTAGCCCCGGGGGCCTTCGTGCTCGGGGCCCGCTGGAGGAGCCTCACTGTCGAGCACAAGCACGTTCCGCGGGCTCAGGCGACCATGCTGAGACTTCAGATGCCCCCCTGATGAGCCACCAGGGGGCGGCAGCGTTGCACGCTCTGCCGCTGCTGTGGGCGGCAAGCTCAGACATCGCCGGACGCCGGGTGCATCTGACTCGGCGCGGGCCGGGACCGACCCGGAGCACGGCGGCGCACACCGTCCACGAGGGGTATGGCGAGGGGCAGCAGGGCCACGATGTCGAAGGCATCCCCGTCGTGAGCCCGCTCATCGCGGCGTTCGGAGTGACCGAGGCCGAAGGGTTCGTCGCGGGAGTCGTCGCTCTGGATGCCGCCCTGCACAACAGTCAGACCACGATCTCCGAAGCCTGGGACGAGTTGACCCGACTCCGCCGGCGACCGCACACCGCGACCATCCGTCGGGTCGTCGCGCTGGCCGACGGAGCCAGCGAGTC
Organism: Ornithinimicrobium sp.; assembly: GCA_049650625.1. GTDB lineage: Bacteria > Actinomycetota > Actinomycetes > Actinomycetales > Dermatophilaceae > Ornithinicoccus. The sequence continues at coordinate 6,142 of JBASAN010000047.1, read as the reverse complement.
TGCGCTGGAGACGCAGGCGCGGCTCGTGCTGCCGCCCTCGGCCACCACCTGCGACCGCAGGTCCGGCTCGTAACGGCAAGTGGGGCTTTCGTCGCGCGGGTCGACGGACTGGTGGAGGCTCTCGGGGTGGTCGTCGAGGTCGACGGGCGAGGCAAGTATCGGACCGACGACGGCGGTCCGTCGATGGAGGCGCTCCTGTCGGAGAAGCGCCGCGAGAGCGCCATACGAGACCTGGGGTATGCGGTGCTCCGCGTGGACCAGGCCCTGATCAGGGATGCGCGTCAACTCGACGAGCACGTCAAAGCCGCCGCGCGGCGCTCGCATCCACAGCGTCGACTCCGCCGCCCATGAAGTGTGCTCCGCGGCGCTCGCGGCAGGGCTGACTGCTGCGGGTTTCGGCACACACCTGCGGCGGTCGACGACCGCAGCAGTGCACCCATGGACGCAACAGTCGGCGTATGGAGCGTCAAGAGGCTTCGTCAATCAAAACTTGACGCAGTGGCTCGTCAAGTCTAGATTGACGACATGACATCAACCGTGAAGATCTCGACCCCCCAGCCCCAACTCCCAGCGTTCGACTCCTCCTGGCAGGACTGGATGGCCTACGGACTGGCCTGGCGGCGCTTCGAGCACGCGAACGTCGCATCGTCCTGGGCCGCCTCGACATCCCCCGCATCCTCATGGTCCGAGTCCGACTGGCCGACCTCGGTCGCACCCGCGGTGGCCGACGCCGCATCGGCGAAGCGCTCCTGGCCGATCACCTTCCACGCCTATCGTGAGCCCACTCCCGGGCCTCGCTGGCAGGCCCTGTGGGAAGCAACGCGTTCGGCATACCGCGGCTTCTATCTCAGCGAGGGCGAAGCCGCACGCCCCTCCCTCCAGGAGTGCCGAGAGGCCTTGGAGCAGCACATGCCCGAGATGGTCCCCGCATGGGAGCGCCTGACCGCTCTGGCCACCGACGACGAGCACGACGACGACATCGCCGCACGTCTGCTCTCGATGTGGCGGATGCCGATCTTCGCCGCGGGGTGCTCGCAGGTCGCGCTCCCCGGCACCGACCCGGTCCTGGTCCGCAACTACGACTACGACCCCAACCTCTTCGAAGGCGTCATCGCCTCCACCAACTACTCTGGCTCGCGCGCCGTGCTCGGCACCTCGGACATGCTCTGGGGCCTGGTCGACGGGATGAACGACGCCGGACTGGCGATCTCGCTGACCTACGGCGGACGCAAGGGCGGCAAGGCCGGGTTCGGCATCCCGTTGGTCATCCGCTACCTGCTGGAGACCTGCACCACGGTGTCGCAGGCCTGTGAGCGGCTGCACGGACTGCCGGTCGCGCAGGCCTACAACCTGGCCATGGTCGACACCGACGGTGCGCACGCCACCGTCTTCGTCGCACCGGGCGAAGAGCCCGAGGTCAGCGACCTACGCGTGAGCACGAACCACCGCCTCGGCGTGGTGGAGCACCCGGACACCGCGGCCCGCTTCGGCAGCCTGGACCGCCAACAGTTCCTGGCCGACAACCTGGAGGACGGGGACCCGACGCAGGACCTGCTCGGCGACTGGTTCGCCGACGCACCGGTCCACAACGACCGCTACTCCGAAGGTTTCGGCACCCTCTACACGGTGGCCTACCGGCCCCAGCACGGCGAAGCCACCTACACCTGGGGCGACACCGTGCTCACCCGCACCTTCGACGACGGTGAAGCCACGGTCCCGGTGGTCCTGCAGGGTCGCTGAACCCGACCTCCGCGGGATCTGCCGCCCAGCATCTGCTCCCGATCGCACTCGGGCGGTGGATACTGGGCGGCATCACCCCGAGGAGGTCCCGCCGTGACCGTTGCCGAACCCGCAGATCTCGCCGCCCAAGCCCGTGAGCTCATCGACGACTTGGGCCGCTCGCCTGACCCCGGTGCCTTCCAGGAGCTGCTGGGGCTGAGCGAGGCCATCGGAGTGGCACTGGGTGCCTCCGCCCGGACCCTCGCCGAGGCGCAGTCCTGGACCCAGGTCGCGACCTACGCCGGCACCTCCAAGCAGGCGGCCTGGTCGCGCTGGCGCGGCTGATCTGTCGCATTCGAGCTCACTGCAGCCCTACGCCTGTGTCGGTCCGCGGGTCTAACCTGAGGAGATCGAGGCGCAGAGGAGATCACCATGACGAATCCAACGGCCGCACCCGGGAGCGGCAGCAGCAGCGGGGGTAGGGGTACAGCGCAGACGACCGGGCGGTATGTCGTGGTGTTCGCCGACGCCTCCGACCCAGCACCGATGCTGCGCACCATGGCGGGCATGTCGTCGGTGGCCAGCTCTCGGGACTTCACCGCTCAGGCCATGAATATGGATGAGACCGCAGGTGCCGATGCCACCGTGTTCGCCGAGCTGGGGATGGCCGTGGTCTCCGGGGATCCCACCCAGATGGGTACATTGACCAACGCCGCCGCGGAGCGCGGAACCTCGGTGCTGGCTGTCGTCCCTGAGCTGGTCCATCACGTGCTGCCCGCCCCGGGCTACGTCGAGGGCTACCGCGACGGCGTCGATGACCTGGCGAACCGCCTCGGCATCGACGAGGGAAGCGATGGCACCGATGGTGTCTCGTTCGAGGACACCGACGCTTTCACCTGGGGCCTTCAGGCGATCGGGATGGAGCTCTCCGGCTTCACCGGGCAGGGCATCAAGGTCGCCGTTCTCGACACCGGGATGGACCTGGAGCATCCGGACTTCGACGGTCGCGCGATCACCCATCAGTCGTTCGTCGCCGGGGAGACGGCGCAAGACGGGCATGGACACGGCACACACTGCATCGGCACCTCACTCGGCAGCCTGTCGGAGCAGGGCCGGCGCTACGGTGTCGCCCACGATGCAGAGATCTTCGTCGGGAAGGTGCTGGGAGACCAAGGCAGTGGCTCGGATGCAGGCATCCTGGCGGGGATCAACTGGGCCGTGACCAACGGGTGCGCCGTGATCTCGATGTCGCTGGGAGCCGACGTCGAGGAGCCACATCCGCCGTACACCGTGGCCGGTGAGCGGGCACTGGCCGCGGGGACGTTGATCATTGCGGCGGCCGGCAACAACGCCGACCGACCCGGCAACCCCGGCTTCGTCGGCGCCCCAGCCAACAGCCCCTCCATCATGGCGGTGGGGGCGCTGGACAGCGGACTCCAGGTGGCGCGGTTCTCCGCCCGAAGCACTCCGGTGCGGGGCGGACAGGTCGACGTGGCCGGTCCGGGGGTCGCCGTCTACTCGTCGTGGCCGATGCCGGACCGCTACAACACCATCAGCGGCACCAGTATGGCCACCCCGCACGCCGCGGGCGTGGCGGCATTGTGGGCGGAGGCCACCGGCCGTCGAGGGCTGGAGCTGTGGGCCACCCTCGCGATGGATACCCAGCGCTTGGATCTGCCCTCGGTGGACGTCGGGCTGGGCCTGGTCAAGGTGGCGACGTGAGCGCGGCCGAAGACACCGACATCCCGAGTCAGGCCCCTTCGGCTGATGACGACGCCACCTCAGGTGTTGGCTCCCCGGGCGGCACGGCGTCGGACGAGAAGACGTCGGAGGGTGCCACGGTGATCAGTTATAGCCACTGGCAGCAGGTCACGGTGAGCGTGGACGACCAGCACCTCAAAGACATCCAGACCGTGGCGACGCATCTTCGGGACCAAGGGATGCATATCGACCAGATCCTGGACGGTCTCGGCATGATCACCGGCTCCGTGCCAGACCAGGAGCGCAGCGAGTCGGTGGTGCACGTCACCGGAGTGGCCTCCGTCGAGCGCCAGATCACCTACCAGCTGCCGCCGCCGGACGCCGACGTGCAGTAGACGTCTCCGGGCGTTCTTCCCGGGCCCGACTCAGGCAGGGAGGAGGCGCCGGGCCAGCTGGTCCGCGACCTCATCGAGGCATGCGTCGAGCAGCTCGTCGTCGGAGGTGCAGAGCCAGTTCTGAGCCAAACCCACGAGCTGGCCGAAGAAGACCTCCGCGATGACGTTCACCGGCGCCTGCCACTGCCGGCCTTCGACCGCCGCGACCCCGTCGAGGAAGGACACGATCTCGGCTCGATAGCCCGTCACGGCCTCGGCGGCCAGGTGTGCCAGCTCCGGGTCACGCACCCCCATCAACCCCAGCTCCTGCACCACCAACTCGGCCTTGGGATCTCGACGCAACTCCTCGGCATACCGGTGGACGGCACGCCGGATGATCTCCTCGGGGGTGCCGCCGCGCGACAGCGCCTCGCTGACGACGGCCGCCACCGAGGCGATGTCCGCGCCGAAGACCGCGCTGATCAACGCGCCCTTGGAGTCGAAGGCGTAGTGCACCGCCCCCAGCGGCACGCCCGCCTCGGCGGCCACGGCCCGGGTGGTCAGGGCCCAGGCCCCTTCCCGAAGCATGACTGACTGCGCAGCCTGCACGAGCTGAGCGCGCCGCTGAGCCACCGGCATGTGCGCCCGTTTGGTCGAGCCGGTCACGGGACCATCTGCTCGGCGGGCTCGGCGGGCTCGGGCTCGGCGATCTGCTCCTGCGCGGTCGTGAGCGCCCGATCGGCGGGGCGCGTCCGCAGCACGATCAGGGCCTGGATGCCGGTGTAGGCCATCACCGCTGTGGCCACCGCGAGCACTACCGACATGCCGTTGGTGAAGGCCGTGTTGGCGACGTCGATGAAGGCGTCCGCAACCTGCGGCGGCAGACCCGCCACTGCAGCGCTCACCCCACCGAGCGTCTCACCGCCGGACTCGATCGCAGCCTCCGGCACCGACACCGGCGCCGAGTCGAGGCCTGCCCGGTAGACGGCCAAACCCAAGGTCCCGAGGACCGCCGTTCCCATGGCTCCGCCGAACTCGTAGGCCGTCTCCGAGATGGCAGCGGCCCCTCCGGTGCGTTCGGCCGGCGCGCTCGCGACGATGACGTCGTTGGTGAGACTCTCCGCCATGCCGATGCCCAGGCCGATCATGGCGGGCCAGATCAGCAGACCGACCTGGGGGGCCGTCTGGGTCAGCACGACGCCCGAGGCGAAGCCGGCCGCAGCCAGGAGCATGCCGCCGCCGATGATCATGCGCAGACCCACCATGCGGGCCAGTCGTGGAGCAGCCAGCGACCCGACGATCGTGCCTACGGCGAGCGGCATCATCCAGATCCCGGCGCGCAGGGGCGACAGCCCGACGACGACCTGCAGGTACTGCGGCAGGAAGAAGAGCAGGCCGATGATCGAGAAGGTGCTCAGCAGGTTGGTGAGCACAGCCACGCTGAAGACCCGGTCGGTGAACAACCCGATGTCGAGCAGCGGCTCGCTCAGCTGGCGCTGACGCCGTACGAAGACCCACAGCAGGCCTCCCCCGAGCGCCATCATGACCAGGGCAACAAGGCTGACGCCCTCGGAGCCGATCGACTTCAGCCCGTAGACCAGCGGCAGGATGCCGGCGATCGACAGGGCGGCCGAGAAGAGGTCGAACGGACCCGGGTTGGCATTGCGTGATTCCGGCAGCAGGAAGAACGCACTCACCAGGAGGAGCAGCATGATGGGGGCGTTGATCAGGAAGACCGAACCCCACCAGAAGTGCTCGAGCAGGAATCCGCCGATGATCGGCCCCAGGGCGGCGCCACCCGCGAAGGAAGCAGCCCAGACCGCGATCGCGTTGCGCCGTTCCCGGTCGTCGGGGAAGACCGTGCGGATCAGCGACAGGGTTGAGGGCATCAGCGTGGCGCCCCCGAGGCCGAGCAGGGCTCGGGCCGCGATCAGCATCTCGGGGGAGGTCGCGAAGGCGGCCAACACCGAAGCTCCACCGAAGGCCGCTGCTCCGATCATCAGGAGCCGTCGACGGCCGATGCGGTCACCGACGTTGCCCATCAGGACGAGCAGGCCGGCGAGCAGGAACGAGTAGATGTCGATGATCCACAGGAGCTGTGGGCCAGAGGGCTGCAGGTCCGCGCTCAGGGCCGGCACGGCAAAGCCGAGCACGGTCATGTCCACACTGATGAGCAGAACGGGCAGAGCCAGCACTGCGAGAGCCGCCCAGCGGCGACGGGCTGTCATGATCAAAACTCCTTGAGACGGAAGACGGATCCTCAGTCTGACAGGTTTTGGTCGTGCGTCCAAGTCAACCGACCAGGTATGCCGACAGCGCGCCGAGTCACCCTGCTCGCTGTCGTCAGC
>JBASAN010000046.1:0-17498 GCA_049650625.1 Ornithinimicrobium sp. | reverse complement strand
TCCTGATCGAGACGGAGCAGGTCTTCGGGATCATCGCCCGAGCACTTTCGGCGGCGCCGCCCGTTGCCGAGCGGACCCAGGCACCCACCTCGAGCGCCGTTCCGAAGCGTCTTCAGGCCCACGGTCTCTGGTAGGCCGCGACCTGCTGAGTGAGCCGGCTGACGTCGCGGCCTACCATGGGGAGACTCGAGGAGGAGGTAGCGATGGAATGGCTACGCGATACGCAATGGCTGTGGTGGACAGCAGCCGCTCTGGTCCTCGGACTGGTCGAGATCGCTTCGCTGGATCTCGTCTTCACCATGCTCGCCGCTGCGGCGCTGGTGGCCGCGGTCACCGCATTCTTCGGCGCAGCGTTCCCGGCCCAGGTCATTGCCTTCGTCATCACCGCCGTCATCCTGCTGGCGCTGCTGCGCCCGCTGCTGCTGCGTCGGTTGCACCTGACAGGCCCTGCTCCAAGAACCAATGCCGATGCCAACGTCGGCCAGCGTGCCGAGGTGGTGGAGGTGGTGACCGACCGCAGCGGAATGGTCAAACTGCGTGGAGAGCAATGGAGCGCCCGCACCGTGGAGCCGGGTGAGGAGCTGGCCGCGGGACAAATGGTCAACGTCATTCGTATTGATGGTGCAACCGCTGTCGTCAGCGCGCGACCGTCCCCCGGCAACTAGAGGAGCTCGACATGCCTGATATCGATCCGGCACAGATCGCCTTGTACATCGTCCTCCTTCTCCTCGTCCTCTTCGTGGCGACCGCGATCGCCAAGGCGATCCGGATTGTGCCCCAAGCCACGGCCATCATCGTGGAGCGCCTGGGCCGCTACAGCCGCACGCTGGACGCCGGTCTGCACATCCTGATCCCGTTCGTCGACAAGGCTCGCGCCAACGTCGACCTGCGCGAGCAGGTCGTCTCGTTTCCTCCGCAGCCCGTGATCACCAGCGACAACCTGGTGGTCTCCATCGACACAGTCATCTACTTCCAGCCGACCGACCCGAAGGCGGCGACCTACGAGATCGCCAACTACATCCAGGGGATCGAGCAGCTCACCGTCACCACCTTGCGCAACGTCATCGGGTCCTTGGACCTGGAGCAGACCCTGACCAGCCGCGACCAGATCAACGGTCAGCTGCGCGGGGTGCTGGACGACGCCACCGGCCGCTGGGGCATCCGCGTCAACCGCGTCGAGCTCAAGGCAATCGACCCGCCAGCCAGTGTGCAGGACTCGATGGAGAAGCAGATGCGAGCCGAACGCGACCGCCGCGCGACCATCCTGAACGCCGAGGGCGTCAAGCAGTCCGAGATCCTCACGGCCGAAGGTGCCAAGCAGTCGCAGATCCTGCGGGCCGAAGGGACCGCGCAGGCGGCGATCCTCGAGGCCCAGGGTGAGGCTCGCGCCATCCTGCAGGTCTTTGATGCCATCCATAAGGGCAACCCGGACAGCAAGCTGTTGGCCTACCAATACCTCCAGATGCTGCCGCAGATCGCCCAGGGCGAGTCCAACAAGATGTGGATCGTGCCCACCGAGCTGACCAAGGCGCTGTCGGGCATCGGCAATGCCCTCGGTGGCTCCCAGGAGGACGGCGCGGCCTTGGATGGACCTGCGGCCTCGCTGCGAGATGACGCCGAGACCCCCACGCCGGGGTTCGAAGCGGAGATCCCGGATCTGGAAGATCCGAACGAGGCGCTGCGAAGGGCTCGTGAGGAGGCTGCACAGGCCACTGCGGAAGCGGAGCGCTCGACCCGCATGACCGGCCAACGGCACCAAGACCCGCAAGCCTGAGCTGAGGTATGCCGACGCCGCGCACAATCGTCCGGCGGGATGGACCATGGTGATGCGGGGTCACCCGGGTCCGAGCTTCGCTCAGGTCGACGTGCAGGTCATCGCCTTCCCGCAGGCCGGACTACGCCGCGGCCTCTTCCGCGCAGCACCATGAGCATCACCAGGACCACGGCCGTGGTCAGCATCCCTTGGGAACCACCTCAGCCAGGCCCTGCCCGACGTCTCAGCCGGATCGGTCGAGCTGGGCGGCCACCACGTTCGCGATCCGGCCCGGTGGGTTCACCACGTCCTGACGCATGCCCGGCTCGTCCTCGGTCAGTTGCTCCAGCGTGTCCATCTGAGACTCCAGCAGGGACGGCGGCATGAAGTGCTCCCGGCCCTCCATCCGTCCCATCAGCAGGTTCTTGTCCCCGACCAGGTGCACGAAGAAGGTGTCCCCGCCACGGCGCAGGATGTCCCGGTAGACCTTGCGCAGCGCCGAGCACGTGACCACGGTCGACTTGCCCGCCTCGTCGCGCTCCGCGGTCCACTGTGCCAAGGACTCCAACCAAGGCCATCGGTCCGCGTCCACCAGCGAGTGACCGTTCTCCATCTTGTCCAGGTTGGCCTGCGGGTGGAAGTCGTCCCCTTCGGCCATCTCCCACCCGAGCCGATCCGCTATCGCTCGACCGATCGTGCTCTTGCCGGACCCGGAGACACCCATCACGACGATGTGCAGTGGCCGGCTCTCATCTGCCGTCACGGGATCACCACCCACAGGCCGAGCGCGATGACGAAGACCGCCAGTCCAAGAGTGGTCTCGATGACGGTCCAGGTGCGCAGGGTCGTCTTCACGTCCATTCCGAAGAAGCGGCTGACCAGCCAGAATCCTGAGTCGTTGACGTGGGAGAGCACCGTTGCCCCGGCCGCGATGGCCAGCACCAAGGGCACGATCTTCAGATCGGACAGGTCAGCCGTGGCCACTGCGGCGGACAGCAGGCCTGCGGTCGTGGTCAACGCCACGGTGGCCGACCCCTGGGCGACCCGCAGGATGGTGGCGATCACGAAGGCGGAAACCACCAGAGGCAGGCCCAAGTCGGCCAGGCTGTCCGAGAGGGCGGCCCCGATGCCGCTTTGTCGCAGCACCCCGCCGAACATGCCACCCGCTCCGGTGATCAGGATGATCGCGCAGATTGGAGCCAACGCGTCGTTCAGGATGCTCTCGATGGTCGCCAGCGAACGGCCCTTCGTGCCGAGGGTGTAGGTCGCCACCAGCAGGGTGATCAACAGGGCCACCGGAGTCTGTCCGACGAGGATGAGCACGTTCGCCCACAGGTCGTCCTCACCGATCGTTCCGGCCGCGCGCAGCGTGGTGAGGGTCGTGTTCATGGCGATCAGCAACACCGGAAGCAACAGGATTGCCAGCACAGCGACGAACGACGGCGGCGTCACGTCACCCGCGTCCTCGTCCAGGTCGCTCGGCTCCCCGGACTTGCCCCCGACCAGCATCGACTCGTTGATCGGCACCATGATCTTGCCTGCGTACGCCGTGGTCACGAGGTAAACGCCGACGTACCAGGACACCAGCGCCACCGGCAGGCCCAGCAGCAAGGTCAACCCGATGCTGCCCCCCAGCTCGGTGGCTGCGGTGACGGGACCGGGGTGCGGCGGCACGATGGCGTGCATGGCGGCGAAGGCCCCGGCAGTCGGTAGCGCGTACAGCAACACCGAGCCGCCGAACTTGCGGGCCACCGAGAAGATGATGGGCAGGAAGACGACCAACCCGGCGTCGAAGAAGATCGGCAGGCCGAAGAGCAAGGCTGCCAGTCCGAGGGCCAAGGGGGCCCGCTTCTCCCCGAAACGGTTGATCAAGGTGTCGGCCAGGACCTGGGCGCCACCGGTGACTTCGAGCAGCCGGCCGATCATCGCCCCGAGCCCGACCAGGAGGGCGACGGACCCCAGGGTGCCGCTGAAGGCCCCGAGTGCGACCTCAGGCACGTCAGCCAGCGGGATCCCGGCCACCACCGCTGTCAGCAGGCTCACCAGGATGAGCGCCACGAAGGCGTGCATCTTGAACCTGATGATCAGCACCAGCAGAACGGCGACGGCCGCTGCCGCAATCAGCAACAGCACCCCCGCGCTGTATGCCGGATCCATAGTCTCCATTGACGTCCACCCATCTCCACGCACGGGCCCGACGCGAATCCGCATCCGGGCAAACAACCCGCACGCTACTGGTGCTGCGTTGGTGTGGCTACCCCAATCGAACCGGACCTGCGAAGGGCCGGGTCCCTACCGGGACGAGGACGGTTGCGCAGACCCACCATGGAGCGCTCTACGGCTGCACCGACGCTCCGCGGGGACGGGAGACGTCCACCTCGAGAGCGCGGTGCTGTCCCCAGGAGAACCGTACGGCCGCAACCCACGCCACGAAGATGACGGCATACGTGATGTAGCAGACGAAGTCGGACGCCTGCACCCAGTCTCCTCTCAGAAGGGTGCGCGAGTTGGTCAGAATGATGACCCCGCCCACCAATGAGCCCAGCACCCGTGGGGGGATGTGCCGCACCAGCCACGCGGCGATCGGTGCGGCGATCACCCCACCGATAAGCAGCGCCACCGCCCACGACACGATGACCCCCTGCGACCCCAGGCCGAGCAGGAAGCCGGCGCTGGCGGCCAACGCGACCAGGAACTCACTGGCATCGATCGAGCCGATCACCTTGCGCGGCTCGAGGCGACCGCTGGCCAGGATGGCCGGGGTGCCGATCGGCCCCCAGCCCCCACCGCCGGTGGCATCGACGAACCCGCCCACCAGGCCCAGAGGAGTCAGGAAGCGCTTGCGAAGCGGCTGACCCAACCGCTCGGTCGGCAGACCTTGGAAGGTGAAGCGGACAAAGACGTAGAGGCCGAGGCTGAACAGGATGACTGCCATGACCGGCGCCGCGGCCTCGCTGCTGAGCGACGACAGGAAGGTGGCACCGGCGAAGGCCCCGATCGCGCCCGGCACGCCGATACGCAGCACCACGCCCCGGTCCACGTTGCCGAACCGCGCGTGGGATGCCCCGGAGGCGAGGGTAGTGCCGATCTCGGCCAGGTGGATGGTGGCCGACGCGGCTGCGGGAGCCGTGCCCATAGCCAGCAGCAGGGTCGTCGAGGTCACCCCGTAAGCCATCCCCAGGCTGCCATCGACGAGTTGGGCACCCAGGCCCACCAGAGCAAGCAGGGCGATCTTGAACATGAGGGAAAAGTAAAGCTCGGACCAGGTTGTTGTCAATCCCGATCATTTTTATCAAGTTTATGAGGGAGGTTCGTTGTCCCAAGCACCCGCCGCGTCGAGCAGGTGCTGCACCTCCGGCATCAGGCGTTGCTCGAGCACATCGGCCAGCGTCACTTCGTCCAGCACCTGGCGCACCGCGACTCGCACCGCCACCCATACCGGAAGGAGCCCTGAGGCCGTCCCCGAGTACTCCAGATCCGAGGGGCGCTCCCCGTTCACGAAGACCAGAGGACCATCGATAGCTCGCACGACCTGGGCAATGCTGATCTGGGCGCTGCTGCGAGAGAGCCGGTGCCCTCCACCCGGCCCTCGCCTGCTTGCCACCAGGCCCGCCTTGCGCAGATCTCGCAGGGCAGCCTCGAGGAAGCGGACAGGAATGGTCTGAGCCCGCGCGATCTCCTCGGCCGTCACCTGGGCGCCGTCGGCCTGGGCCAGCACGAGGGCGGCACGGACCGCGTAGTCGGCCTTGGCGGAGATTCTCATCACCGCACTATCGCCTACGGCCCCCACTGCGAGCGAGCCGATCTTCGCTCTCGCCGGCGACGCGGCGCCAACGCAGGGGCAAGCCCGACGCCTGCCGGTAGGCTCATCGCGCAGTAGCCCGTTCCCTGAGCTTGGAGTCCCATGACCGTCGCGCCTGATGCCACCCCCAGCCAGCCTGGCCTGCCCGGCCCCTCAGCGGGTGACCCTGACTTCGATGTGGTGCTGCTCGGCACCGACATCGGGATCTACGCCTTGGCCCGTGCCTTCCATGAGCGCTACGGCATCAGTAGCACCGTGATCTCCCGGGTCGTGGCCGGCCCGATCGCCGACTCGAGGTTCATCGAGACCATTGAGCTCGGCGAGGACGCTCAGCGACAGGACACGTTGAACGAGCTCGAGCGGCAGGGCGCCAAGCGCACAGCGGCTGGGCGGACCACCCTCTTGCTCTCGAACGCCGACTCGTTCTCACGGATGCTGAGCGACCAGGCCGAGTGGCTCTCGCAGTGGTACGTCGTGCCGTCGGTCGACTCCGATGTGCTGGACATGGTGGCCGACAAGATCGAGTTCGACCGGGTCTGCGAGGAGTTGGGCATCCCGACCCCGCGCACCCTCGTCCAGGACTTCAGCCAGGCTGACGACCCGCAGTGGGCCCCGCAACCCGTGGACCTCACTTTCCCGGTGGTCGCCAAGCCGGCGGTCGGTGCGGCCTACGAAGGACTGCGCTTCGAGGGCAAGAACAAGATCTACAAGATCGACACCGCCGAGGAGCTCGTCGAGGTCTTCACCCGGGTCAAGAACGCCGGGTTCAGGGACCGCTTCGTGGTGCAGGAGCTCATCCCCGGCGACGACACCGCCATGCGCTCGATCACCGCATACATCGACCAGTTCGGCGAAGCGACCCTGCTGGCCACGGCTCAGGTGCTCCTCCAGGAGCACCAGCCGCTGGCCATCGGCAATCCGGCAGCCATGGTCACCACCGCCTACCCGGAGCTGATGGCGCAGGCGGAGCGGATGCTGAAGCATGTCAACTACCGTGGCTTCGCGAACTTCGACGTCAAGCTCGACCCGAGGGACGGGGTGATGAAGTTCTTCGAGATGAACCCGCGCATCGGGCGCAACAACTTCTACGTCACCGCGGCCGGGGCCAACGTGGCCGAGTTCATCACCACCGACCTCATCCAGAACCAGCCGCACGAGCAGGTCGTTGTGCGCAACGAGATCCTCTACTGCGTGTTGCCTATGTTCCTGCTGCGCCGTTACCTCAGCCCGGAGCAGAAGGTGCTGGTCAAGCGGGTCACCCGGAAGGGCGTCTTCCACCCGCTGGTCAACAAGGACTCCTTCAAGCGCAAGCTGTATGTCGCCGCGGCCAAGACCAACTACGTGCGTAAGTACGCCAAGTACTACCCGCGACAGACGCAGTCCGGCTTCTAGCCCACGGGGCCGCCGGACGTCGCTGAGCGGCAAGCTGACGCTGCCTTCGTAGACTGGGCCTATGAGTCGAGCAAACGCCTCCTGGCGACAGATGTGGGTGGGGGCCGCTGTGCTCCTGGCCGCCACGGTCCTGGGGCCTCTGGAGGCTGCCCAGGCCCACGATGAGCTGATCGACACCGTCCCGAGCGACGGCGCCGAGGTCGACACGCCACCGGGTGAGGTCCGACTCGAGTTCACCGGCGAGATCGCTCCGGTGGGCGCGGTCGTCGCGGTGACGGGGCCGTTGGGCGAGGTCACCGACGGGGATCCCGAGGTCGAGGGCACGGCGGTCGTGCAGCCGCTGACCCAGGACGCGCCCCCCGGCGACTACACGGTCATCTGGCGCGTCACGTCGCAGGACGGTCACCCCATCTCAGGAGAGCTCGACTACACCGTGCCCTCGGCCGGTATTGAAGCGCAGGCCACGCCGACGGGTGAGGAGGCCACCGCAGCCACACAAGTGCCCGACGGTGACGCCGACACGGCGACCAGCACCGCTGAGGACTCGAGCGGCAACGCCGACCGCGCGGCGAACACGGCCGCCGTCCCCGTGCAAGGTGACGAGTCGCAGGGCTCGGGCACGTCCCCGTGGGCATGGGGCGTGCTGGCCCTCGCGCTGCTCACCCTCGGCGGACTCGGTGCGAACGTGGCCGTGCGGCGGCGCTAGGTTGCTTGGTCCCGGCTTACCGTCGATGGCGGCGGGTCAGAACCACGCGGACCGCCGAAATCCGGTGTGTGTCGACCGTGATGCAATCCGACGCCGGTTGCTCATGTACCGTGTGACTCACGATTCATACACATTCCCGGGCTTGCTGCGCGGTCTGTTCAGTTCAGTTCTACTGACCAGAAGCGATGCTCCCCGGCAGACGCACGAGGGGGTCACGCCATGGGGCGCGGCCGGGCAAAAGCCAAGCAGACCAAAGTCGCACGGAGACTGAAGTACTACTCTCCCGACACCGACCTGACCGCTCTAGAGCGCGAATTGAAGGGCAGCGAGAGCGACATCGCTTCGTCGTACTCCCCTTCCGCGCCGGAGCAGGATCAATACATCGCCGAGCACTACGGCCGCAACCGCCACCGCGAGGCCGACGGCGGGCCCGACGATGAGCTCGGCGAGGACTCCGACTCCGAGTCGTCGGACCGGCGGTCCAGCTCGCATGCGGCCCAGCCGATCACGCCGGGCTCGTGGATGAAGAAGCGGGCCTAGCTCAACTCAGGTGCGGTGGGATCCGACGAGAGTGACCGATCCCCCGTCCACCCCTTTGGCGCCGTGCACCGCCCCGGACGCACGCACCGGCCCGTCGTCACTGACGTGCCCCAGGCCCCATGCCGTCAGGCCGAGGTCTTGGCTTCGGGCGATCGCGGCGTCGGCTTGCTCCTGCGGGATGATGACCACGAAGCCGATGCCCATGTTCAACGTCTGCTCCAGGTCCTGCTGAGGGACCGAGCCCCAGGCCTGCACGGTGGTGAACACGGCGGGAGGGGTCCAGGTGGAGCGCTCGAGGGTGGCGTGAAGCCCGGCTGGAAGCACTCGCGCCACGTTAGCGGCCAGGCCACCACCGGTGATGTGGGAGAGGCCGTGGACATCCAGTCCCGGAGTGGCGATCAGAGCGAGCAGCTCGCGGGTGTAAATCTGGGTGGGCTCCAGGACCTCCTCCCCCAAGGTGCGCCCGAAATCCGCCACATAAGAGTCCCACGAGAGGCCGACGCTGGCCACCACCCGCCGGACCAGAGAGAAGCCGTTGGAGTGCAGGCCGGAGGACGCGAGAGCAATCACCGCGTCACCCGCCGCCACGCGGTGAGGTCCCAGCACCCGGTCGTGCTCGACGACGCCGGTCGCGGCACCCGCCACGTCGTACTCGTCGGGCTTCAGCAGCCCCGGATGCTCGGCCGTCTCGCCCCCGATGAGTGCGACACCTGCCCTTTCGCAGCCCCGGGCGATACCCTCCACGATCGAAGCGATCCGCTGCGGCACTACCTGTCCGCAGGCGATGTAGTCCGTCATGAAGAGCGGCTCGGCGCCGCAGACCACGATGTCGTCCACGACCATGCCCACCAGGTCGATGCCGATGGTGTCGTGTCGATCCATCGCCTGGGCGATGGCGACCTTCGTGCCGACCCCGTCAGTACTCGTCGCCAGCACAGGACGATCCATCGCCCGCAGGGCAGTAGCGTCGAACATTCCGGCAAAGCCACCGAGCCCGCCGAGGACCTCAGGTCGCCCCGCTCGCTGGACAGCCGACTTCATCAGCTCGACCGCTCGGTCTCCCGCCTCGACGTCCACCCCAGCGTCGGCATAGGTGATACCGGCAGTGCTACGCGGACCTGGCTCCGAGCCCGGGGTCGCCGGCATCACGGGCGGGTCAGGGCGTCGGAGCCACCCACTGCGGATCCGATCGGCACCCCGTCCACATCCACGACACCGGTGGGTCGCTGAGTGGCTTCCTCGACGTCGAGCGTCCCGACGTCGGTGGGGTCGCTTCCCACGAGGACGGGGAACTCCAGCTCGAGCACGTCCTTGCCGGACTGGGCGTCCTCGGGCAGGCCGATGGGATACACGCCGGAGAAACATGCCGTGCAGAGCTCGTCCGGCTTCTGGGTCGTCGCGGCCACCATGCCCTCTTCGCTGATGTATCCCAGGGAGTCGGCACCGAGCGAGGCGCAGATGTCCTCCGTGTTCAGCCCGTTGGCGACCAGCTCGGCGCGGGTGGCGAAGTCGATGCCGTAGAAACAGGGCCATCGCACCGGCGGGGAGGAGATCCGGACGTGCACCTCGGCGGCTCCAGCCTCGCGCAACATCCGGACCAGGGCACGCTGCGTGTTGCCGCGCACGATGGAGTCGTCCACGACGATCAGCCGCTTGCCCTTGATGACGTGCTTCAGCGGATTGAGCTTGAGCCGGATGCCCAGCTGCCGGATGGTCTGGCTCGGTGCGATGAAGGTCCGCCCGACATAGGCGTTCTTGACCAGACCGGCGCCATAGGGGATGCCGGATGCCTCGGCATATCCGATCGCGGCCGGGGTCCCCGACTCCGGCGTGGGCATGACCATGTCGGCCTCGACCGGGTGCTCTCGGGCGAGCTGCCGGCCCATCTCCACGCGGCTCTCGTGCACCGACCGGCCGTTGAGCGAGGTGTCGGGGCGGGCCAGGTAGACGTACTCGAAGACACAGCCCTTGCGCTTGGCCTCGGCGAACCGTCGACTGCGCAATCCGTGCTCGTCGATCGCGATCAGCTCCCCGGGCTCGACCTCCCGGACGATGCTGGCCCCGACGATGTCCAAAGCAGCCGTCTCCGAGGCGACCACCCAGCCGCGTTCCAACCGGCCCAGCACGAGAGGACGCACACCTTGCGGGTCGCGCGCTGCATATACCGTCTGTTCGTCGCAGAAAACCAACGAGAAGGCGCCCCGCAACATCGGGAGCACCTCCATCGCCGCGGACTCCAACGTGCGATCGGCGTCGGCGGTCAACAGTCCGGTGATCAGTGCCGTGTCGGTCGTGTTGCCCCGACCGACCTCCCCGCGCGCGAAACGCAGATCCCCGCCGTGCAGCTCGGACAACTTCTCGCGCAGCTCCGCGGAGTTGATCAGGTTGCCGTTGTGCGCCAGAGCCACCGTGCCACCGCTGGTGCCGCCGAGGGTCGGCTGGGCGTTCTCCCAGGTGCTGCCACCGGTGGTGGAGTAGCGGCAGTGGCCAATGGCCAGATGCCCGCGCAGCGAAGCGAGGCTGGACTCGTCGAAGACCTGGGCCACCAAGCCCACGTCCTTGAAGACCAGCAACGACCGCCCGTCACTGGTGGCGATGCCTGCTGCTTCCTGCCCACGGTGCTGAAGCGCATACAGGCCGAAATAGGTGAGTTTGGCTACCTCGTCGTCGGGTGCCCACACTCCGAAGACACCGCAGGCGTCTTGGGGAAGGGACTCATCCGGCAGGAGGTCATGATTGAGACGCCCATCTGGTCGAACCACTCGACCAGTCTCCCACAGTCAGAGTCTGCGCAGACTGTTCCACTCGGCGATGAGATAGATGATGGCGCCCAACGTCGCGCCGACCAAGGCCCCAGCCCCGCCGAGCACGATGAGCTCCTGGCCTGCTGAGGCGACCTGCGACGAGGGGCCGGTGAGGTCGACGATGACGCCCACGATTGCTCCCAGGATGGCTCCGGTGACCAAGAACGGCACCATCCGAGGCCCGCGCCGTCGAGATCCCACCGGCACGATCCGCTCGCGGTCCGCCGTCGGGCCTGCTTCCGGGTGTTCCTGGCTCATCGCTCCAGGCTACGCCGAGGCCTCGGCTCCGGGTGTCTCAGGTGCCCTCAGGCGTTCGAGGCGTTGAGCGTGATCTCGGTCAGGACCCTCGGATCGGCCCGGTACGGATCGGTGGCCCGCGGCCAGTGGACCACCACATCGGTAAACCCCAGCTCGGCTGCCCGGCCACATTGCTCTTCGAAGAAGGCGGCACTGCTCAGGGCCGGAACGCCACACGCGTCCAAGGACAGGTAGCGCTCGGCAGTCTCCCCGCCCGGGCGATCCCCCGAGGCAATCATCTCCGCCTCGACCTGCGTGAAGCGATCGGAGATCTCCGCGATCCCGGCCCACCATTGCTCGCTCGCCGCCGTGTCGCTCTGTCCATCGGTGGTGCCCACCGGGCCATCGACCGGACCGGTGGTCAGCCATCCCTGTCCGTGACGAGCAGCGAGCGCCATGGACCGCGGTCCGTTGGCGGCGACGACGAAAGGCACCCGGGGCTGTTGCACACACCCGGGGGCGTTGCGGGCATCGACGGCCGAGAAGAACTCGCCCTCGTGGTCGACGTGGTCTGAGCGCAGCGTGTGATCCAACAGGTCGACGAACTCGGCGAAGCGGCGCGTGCGTTGGCCGCGCGACAGCTCCTCGCCCAGGATCCCCGCGTCCCGAGCTCCTCCCGCCCCCAGCCCGAGAAGGAGCCGTCCGCCGCTGATGTCGTCCAGGGTGATGGCATCGCGCATGAAGGTGATGGGGTGCCGGAAGTTCGGAGAGGCCACGAAGGTGCCGAGGGCTATCCGTTCGGTGACCATGGCGGCTGCGGTAAGGGTGGCGACCGTCGAATGCCACGGAGAGTCGGGCAGCCCGGCCCAGACCAGATGGTCGTAGGTCCAGGCGTGGTCGAAGCCCAGCTCCTCGGCTCGACGCCAGATCGGACCGGCGGTCGACCACGGGTGTTCGGGAAGGATGCAGATGCCGTAGCGCACCCCGTCACCTTAGGACCAGGGGCTCACAGCGGAAGGTATGCCGAGAGGTCGGCCCGTTGGCCGCTGGCTCGGATCGTGCCGGCCGCGCGGGCTTCTTCCCACGTCTGCACTCCGAGCACCAGCAGCAACCACGTGGCGGCGTCCGTTTCGACGACGTTGGTCGGCGTCCCGCGGGTATGCCGTGGGCCCTCGATGCACTGAACGGCCCCCAGGGGCGGCACCCTGACCTCCACGGAGCGACCTGGGGCGCGCGCCGAGAGCTCCTCGAGGCTGTACCGAACGGCTAGCGCCCGGACCTCCCGGGCCAGGAGGTCGATCGACTCCGCTGCGGTCGCGCTCGACGGGTCATCTCGTGCCGTTTCTGTGGCAGATCGGCATACCTCCAGGGCTTCGTGGCCCTCAGCCAGCGGCACTCGACGTCTGCTCGGCACCGATCAGTCCACGGGGTCGCGCTCGATCGGGCAGGACATGCAGCGCGGCCCACCCCGTCCGCGACCCAACTCACCACCGGAGATCTCGAGCACCTCCACTCCCTGGGAGCGCATGAAGTCGTTGGTCACCGTGTTGCGCTCGTAGCCCACGACCACACCCGGCTCCAGCGCCAGCACGTTGCACCCGTCGTCCCACTGCTCGCGGGCTGCCGCCGAGGGATCCTGGTCGGCGGCCAGGATGCGCAGTTTGTCCAGGCCCAGCCCGTGGGCGATGACCTGCTCCATCTCGTGGGCATCGTGGGCTGCGATCTTGATCTGCCTCTGACCGTCGACCTCGGCGCCAGCGGTCAACGTCCACGACTTGAGATCGGGCAGACCCAGATATCGGGTGAAGGTCTCGTGGTCGATCATCGTCATCACCGTGTCGAGGTGCATGACCGCGCGTGACTTGGGCATGTCGACGGCGATGACCTTGGTGATCTCCTCCGAGGCCAACATCGTGGCAGCCAGGCGCTCCACCCCTTGTGGCGTGGTGCGCTCACTGAGGCCGATCAGGACGGTGCCGTTCCCTGGGACAAGGATGTCGCCGCCTTCGGCGGTGGCCGGGCCGGCCTCCAGCCCGTGACACCACCACCTCGGGTCCGCTTCAGCGAACATGGGGTGGAACCGGTAGATCGCCTCGTAGTGCACCGTCTCGCGCCGCCGGGCCTTCTTGTGCATGGAGTTGACGGCCACCCCGTCGTAGACCCAGGCCGAGGTGTCCCGGGTGAAGAGGTGGTTGGGCAGCGGGGCCAGGACCGCGTCCTGGTCCGCCAACGCGCCGATGACCACGGAGCGCGGGCTCTCCATCCGCTCCAGCACCTCGGCCTTGCTGATGCCGCCGATCAGGTAGCGGGACAGCTCCCCGTCACTCATCTGCTCGAACATGGCCATCAGCTCGTCGGCCGCCAGGGGGCCAACGTGGCGCTCGTCGAGGGACTGGGCGAGCACCAGCTCCCGTGCGGCGGGGACGGCGAGCGTCTGGGTGAGCAGTTCGTCGAAGTAGTGCACCGTGACGTCGCGCTCGCGCATGACCGAGACGAAGCCATCGTGCTCGGCCTGGGCGCCCTCCACCCAGAGGATCTCGTCGTAGAGATAGCGCTCCTTGTTCTCCGGGGTGAGCCGGTGCATCTCCAACCCTGGGCGATGCACGATCACCTGCCGCAGTCGCCCTACCTCCGAACCCACATGCAACGTCATCGCACTGCCTTCCTGTTGGCCCCGACCGGGTGATCATCTTGTCACCCCCAGTGGCAGACTCGCGGCTATGAGAGCCACCATGCTGCAGGCCACCCGCCGGATCACCCTCGAGCAGGTTCCGGACCCGAAGGTCGTCCTGTCGACCGACGCCGTGGTCCGGGTGACTGCCAGCTGCGTCTGTGGGTCGGACCTGTGGCCCTACCGGGGGATCAACGAGATCACGGAGCCTCGCCGGATCGGGCACGAGTTCGTCGGCGTCGTCGAAGAGCTCGGCTCCGAGGTCACCACGCTGAGGACGGGCGACTTCGTGATCGCCCCCTTCACCTACGGCGACAACACCTGCGCGCATTGCCAGGTCGGGATGAACACCGCCTGTGCCCATATGGGCGGCTGGGGATCTCCCGATGAGCACGGGCACATGGTCGATGGCGGTCAGGGTGAGTACGTCAGGGTTCCGATGGCCGACGGCACGCTGGTCCCCACCCCGGCCCCACCCGACGCGGCCCTGTTGCCCTCCCTGCTGGCCCTCAGCGACGTCATGGGTACCGGCTGGCACGCTGCCGTGTCCGCGAGGGTGCAGCCGGGTCAGACCGTAGTCGTCGTCGGCGATGGCGCGGTCGGTCTGTGCGGCGTGCTCGCCGCTTCCCGGATGGGTGCGGCACGGATCATCGCCATGTCCCGGCACGCGCCGCGCCAGGCGGTGGCGCGCGAGTTCGGCGCCACCGACATCGTCGCCGAGCGGGGCGAGGAGGGCGTAGCCGCGATCACGGAGATGACCGGCGGGGTCGGCGCCGACGCCGTCCTGGAGTGCGTGGGCACCAAGGAGTCGATGGAGACAGCCTTCGCCATCCTGCGTCCCGGAGGCACGGTCGGTTTCGTCGGAGTGCCCCACGACGTCGAGATCCCGATCGGCCAGATGTTCCGGCGCAACCTCAACATCGCGGGCGGGATGGCACCGGTCCGTGCCTACCTCGAGCAACTGCGGGACGATGTGCTGGCCGGCGAGATCTCGCCCGGCAAGGTCTTCGACCTGACGCTGCCGCTGGCCGAGGTGGGCGAGGCGTATGCCGCAATGGACGAGCGGCGCGCCATCAAGGTGATGCTCACTCCCTGACGAGGCACCGGACCCGGCTTGGGCCCCTCTGCCCGGCCCGAAGCACGCCGATAAGGTTCGTATCGTGCTGATCGCGACCGACCTGGACGGCACGCTGGTGCCGAACGGCGACACCACACCGACCCCCTACTGCGCTGACGTGCTGCGCCGGTTGGACGGCGCCGGAGTGCCCGTCGTCTTCGTCACCGGTCGACCACTGCGGTGGATGACCGGGTTCTGGCCGCATGTAGGTCGGCCGGGTGTGGCCATCGTGTCGAACGGGGCCGTGGCTTACGACGTGCATGGCGAAGCCGTGATCGAGCACGTCGGGATCACTCCGGCGATAGGTCTGGAGTTGGTGGCCTCCATCAGCGACACCGTGCCGGGAGTGACCTTCGCGATCGAGTGCTTGGACGGGATCCGCCGGGACTCTGCCTATCTCGACTCGCACCGCGTGCCCGAAGGCTCACCACGCGGTCCGCTGGAGGAACTCTGGGACGCGCCCGCCCTCAAACTCCTGGTCCGAAACGCCCTCCTGGACGACGAGGAGTTCCGTGCGCGCGTGGTCCGCGTTGTCGGCGACCAGGCGACGCCCACCTGGTCCATCGCGGGCCTGGTGGAAGTCAGCGCCAACGGTGTCACCAAGGCCAGTGCTCTGACGACGCTCTGTGCGCGCCTCGGCATACCGCCCGCTGAGGTCGTCGCCTTCGGGGACATGCCGAACGACATTCCGATGCTGCGTTGGGCCGGGACCTCCTACGCGATGACAGACTCCCACGACAGCGTGCGAGCGGTGGCGGACCATGTCGCGCCGCCATGCCACGCCGACGGGGTGGCTCGCGTGCTGGAGTCGTTCCTGACCGCGGGCTCGTCCTCCTGAGCGGTGTAGCCGCCGTCGACGCGTGGTAGCTGCCGGTGATGAACGACGCGGCATCTGAACCCAGGAACGCCACCAACGCTGCGACCTCCTCGGGTCGACCGAGCCGTCCGAGCGCATGCTTGCCTTCGAGCGTCTCCAGCGTCGGTTGGTCGAGGTTGGCCTCCAGGAGCGGCGTTCTGATGAATCCTGGTCCCACCGAGTTGACCCGCACTCTCTGCCCGGCGTACTCCAGCGCTGCGGCTGATCCCGGAGCCTTCGTCGGACACGAGCGCCACCGCCACCGCCGCTGGCAGCACACGAAGGGCGGGGCTACAGGCTGAAGAAGAGACCGCGCGCGACCAGACCGATACCCACGACGAGGACCAGTACTGCGGTCACGATGGGCAGAGCCGCGGTCACCCGGCTGAGCCACGC
This sequence comes from Ornithinimicrobium sp., assembly GCA_049650625.1. GTDB lineage: Bacteria > Actinomycetota > Actinomycetes > Actinomycetales > Dermatophilaceae > Ornithinicoccus. The sequence continues at coordinate 1,224 of JBASAN010000046.1, read as the reverse complement.
GTTGCTGCGGGTGGACTCGACGTCGTCAAGGCGCATCCGCAGCTTCACCAACAGCAGACCGACCGCCGTGAGCGTGGCCGCCATGCCGATGCCGTAGGCGAAGACGAGGAACACCCCGAAGACCGTGCGGCCGAGCGCGATCGACCCCAGGAGCACCACCAGAGCCGAAGGGCTGGGCACCAGGCCACCGGCCACCCCCATACCGATCAGGCTGCCTCGGCCTGTCCCGTGGTCGTGGCTGTGTGAGTGACCGTGGCTGTGTGAGTGACCGTGGCCGTGTGTATGCCCGTGGCCATCGGCAGGCGGGTCGTCGTGGCCGTGCGAGTGGCCGCCCTCCTGGACGAGATCGCGGCCGTGACTACTGGCGTGGGCGTGCGCCAGCACCGCCTGCGGCTTCGACTGGGCCCGCCGTGCGGACCGTGCGTCGCGGATCAGACTGACCCCGATCGCGGCGATCAGGATTCCACTGATGATGCCCAGAATGCGGAGGGCCTGCTCGCCGGCGAACGCGCTGGAGACCGTAAGGGCGAGGCCCAGGACCAGGACTCCGACGGTATGGGTGCCGGTCACGGTCGCACCCACAATGAGCGCATCCCGCGGCCGCCCACGACGTCCAGCGAGGTAGGCCGCCATGACAGTCTTCCCGTGGCCGGGTAGCACCGCGTGCCCGGCGCCGAGCAGCACGGCCAGCAGGAGAGCCACGGTGCCGAGGATCGGGGTCAACTCGCGGTCGCCGATGAACGCGTCCAGCTGTCGGTCGCCCGCGGTGACGAGCCTGCTCAGGGGGTCTGTGCCGGTGAACCCCGGCACGCCGACCTCCGCGGCGGCTTCGCCCGCATTGCCCGCCCCTGGCTGCACGCTCAGGGTCACCGACCGCACATCCAACGGGCTGGACAGCAGGTCCTGTGGGTAGGACCGCAGCTCGTCGCTGACGCTGTCGGATGGCACGGACGGGTCCATCAAGGTCACGCCGTCGCCCTTGGCCGTGATCTCGCGCCACCCGATGCGGTCGCTCCGGTAGTCATCGGCAAAACCAAGCGTCGCGGGGTTGGACAGATCGGCGGGTGCGAAGAAGTCACAGGTCATCCGAAGGGTGGGCAGTCCTGCCGATCCCGGCACAGCTTCCATCCTCGCGTCGGTGACGTCCCAGACCAGCGCTTCACCGTCGACCTCGGCCACCAGGTCCTGCTGCACCTGAGGGCACTGGTCGGCGGACCGGGCCGC
>JBASAN010000045.1:0-6247 GCA_049650625.1 Ornithinimicrobium sp. | reverse complement strand
CCCCATGACATATCCGCGCGATCAGACTTCGCGACCGCGAACCCTGGCGAGGGATGCACCTTTTGGGCGAGGCTGACGACATGGAATACCTAGGGGTAGTGCCCGGTGGCAGATCTCTCGCGGGCCGGTGCCAGCCGTTCTCAGGTCAGCGGGTCCCCGCATGACCGGCACCCCGACGCTTCGTGGACAGCGCGCGGTGTTGACGCCGGTTCTCGCCGAGCACGTGCTCGCGCTGCGCCGCACCTTGGCCACGCCCGCGGTGAAGGCGCGCTGGCGCGACGAGGCAGCCTCGTCGCAGTGGCCCTTCGATGACCCCTCCGCCACCCGCTTCGCGGTGCTCCTGGATGGTGCTGTGCACGGGATGGTGCAGTACGTCGAGGAGGAAGATCCGGACTACCGGCACGCCTCGATTGACATCTTCCTCGACCCCGCGATCCACGGACGCGGGGTCGGCCGCGACGCCGTGGCAACGCTGGCCCGCTACTTGTTGCACGAGCGAGCACATCATCGGCTGGTGATCGACCCAGCGGCCGACAACAAGCCGGCCATCCGCTGCTATGCGGCGGTGGGTTTCCGGCCGGTCGGAATCATGCGCCGCTACGAGCGCGACGCCGACGGTGTCGGGTGGCACGATGGCCTGCTCATGGACCTCCTCGCCGAGGAATTCGACGAGGCGCGATGAGATCCTCTCCTCAGCAGCAGACGAGCCACTCCTGAAGCCATCACGCCGTAGCGATCCGCCAACGGTAGCCCTTCGGCCTACCCAGTGAGCGCGCTCACGTCACCGGCAACCGTTCTGTCCGCGACCGGGTTTCTAGAGCTTCGGGGCAACCGCCGACCTTGCCAGCAGGACGGGCCCTGGCCGGCCCACTTGTGGAAGACCGCTTGTGGTGCAACGGCGCGATCACCGTAGAGCCACTTGGGTACCGGTTGCGTCTGGAGCCTGAGCAGGTGGACGCCGCCAGGTTTGGCCTGGAGGATGGTGAGTGGCTGCGCCGGATCGTGCAGGTGAACCCGACCCCTTCCACGCTGCGCTGCGCGCCAAGCTGCCCAACGACGCGCTCGTTGGGAGCTGCTGCGGCACCGATGCCAGGCACGTCGCTGCGATGGCCCGGGTGCGAGCCGGGCCTGATCAGCGCTGCACCGCGCTCGGGAGGAACTGGACCAGTCGGTCCAGCTCCTCATGGGTGTTGTAGTAGTGAACGGAGGCGCGGACGAGGTCGGGGAGTCCTCGGGCCGGAAGGTCGAGGCGCGCGTAGTCGACGAGGGACACACTGACGTTGACGGCGTTGTCGAAGAGCTGACGTTGGACCTGGGGGGCGGGCACGCCATCGACAGTGAACGTGACGATGCCGCACCGTCGGTCGCCCTGGTCGTGGACCCGCACGCCGTCGAGACCGGTCAGCAGCTCCCGGAGCCGGCCGGCGAGCTCGTTGACCCGCGCCTCGATCGCGTCCATCCCCCAGGACAAGGCGTACTCGACAGCAACCCCGAGCCCGATCTTGGCCGCGTAGTTGGTCTCCCAGTTCTCGAACCGGCGAGCATCGTGGCGGATCTCGTACTGGTCGGGCGCGGTCCAGGTCGCGGCGTGCAGGTCGAGGAACGGCGGTTCGACCTGGTCGAGGATGTTGCGGCGTACATAGAGGAAGCCGGTGCCGCGGGGGCCGCGCAGGTACTTGCGGCCGGTGGCGGACAGCATGTCGCAGCCGATGGCCTCGACGTCGACGCTGAGCTGTCCGATCGACTGGCAGGCGTCGAGCAGGTAGAGGGTGCCCGCTTCGCGGGTGGCCGCCCCGATCTGCTCAGCTGGATTGACGAGGCCCCCCTGGGTGGGCACGTGCGTGATCGCCACCAACTTCACGGGGCCGGTACCGTCGCCGAGTCGGCGACGCAGGTCAGAGACCGAGACCTGGCCCGAGTCGTCGTTGTCGATCACCTCGACGACGGCACCGGTCTTCCGGGCGACCTGGAGGAACGCGATGACGTTGCTTGCGTACTCTGCCTTCGCGGTCAGGATTCGGTCACCGGGTCGGAAGTCGAGCCCGTAGAACGCCATGTCCCATGCGCGGGTGGCGTTCTCGACGATCGCGATCTCTTCCACGTCGGCGCCGATCAGGCGGGCGATGCTGGTGTAGGTGCTCTCGACCTGGTGGGCCGCGGCCTGGGCCGCTTCGTAGCCTCCTATGGCAGCCTCGAGACGCAGGTGAGCAACGACGGCATCGGTCACCGGGTCGGGTGGCAGGGCCGCGCCGGCGTTGTTCAGGTGGGCCACCTCGAGGCTACCGGGGGTGTCGCGCCGCGCTCGGGCGACGTCGAGTGTGGGTGCTATGCCCATGTCAGGGCCTCCTGTGCGTGAAGAAGTGCTGCTGGCGTGGGCGACGACGGAACCGTCCGCCCGCAGTCCGATCGTGCAGCCAGCATGGTGCCGTCTGCATGGAGCCCCAGCGAGTGCGGCGCCAACCCGCGGCGACGGCAGCATCGAGATCGGTACCGCCGAGGACGACGACGAGGCCGGCGAAGGCGTGCCGGCTGACGACGTCCACGTGGCGGTACTCGACGTCGATCATGACGGCGAAGGTTGCGCGTAGGCTCGGTCCGCATTGCGCTGGCCCTCGCAGCGTTGCACAGCTGGCGTCTCCGGGGGCTGAAGGGTCCCAGTCGAACAGTTCATGGCCGGGGTAGCGCCCACAGCGACAGCCTGAGTAGTGGGACAAAACCGATGCTCTCGGCGCCCGGTCGGCTGAAGTCGCTGAACACTCCGGTCATCCAGACCTCGGGAGAGCGCTGCAGCCGGGCGACCGCATGAGCGAGCCAGTGCCCGCGACGGCGTGCCTCGGGCCGGGTGACCCCGAGCGCGAAGCTGCCGATCCCGTAGTCGACGAACGACGTACCCAAGCTGACTGCGCGGTCGTCCTCGTAGCCGGTCCAGAATCCGAAGCGGGGGTCGTTCAACAGGCTCGGGTCGGCGACGGCACCGGGAGCGGCGCCCGCGAGCTCGGGCATCGGGTAGCCCTCGACCGCGACCTGCTCCCAGTGCACCAGTTGCTCGCTCGTGCTGACGCGGCGAATGTCCAGGGCGGGGGCGATTGGGGGCGGCATGACGGCCGCCGGTGGCCGGACCAATAGGGGCGGGTGACCGTAGAGCTGCCACCCCCGCGCGGACAGGTCGGTCTGCGGCAGAAGCCAGGGGCTCCATAACAGCAGTTCGCCGCGTCCGCCGGCGGCGAAATCCTCGACTTCGTCGAGGATGTCTGCGAGGTCTTCGCCCGGGGGTCGCAGAAGGGTGACCGAGTTGAAGTAGCCGGAGGGTCGGCGCAGGTCGGCCGCCGCGAAGGCGTCGGTGCGGTGGGTCGCGCCGCCGCCGGCGACCGCATACCCATCGCAGTAGGCCGCCCAGTGCAACAGGTATCGCCGAAGGAGGGTGTCCTCGGCAGGCACATCGGGCTCCCACCCGGTGGACAGGTGCTCCTGGTCGGACCCGGAGTTGGAGATGTCGTGGAGTGTGGAGGTGCTCATCGGGTGGTCCTTTCGTGGTGGTCATTCGCCACCACCGTGCCGCACCGTTCTGACACAAGGCTGTCACTGGCATGCAGGGCTTCCGCGGAAAGGTGCGCAAGCTGTCAGGGATGTGTCATGGCCCTGACAGCCGCTGCCCACAGGCTCGGATCAACTTCTACCGAGAGGATCCATCATGACCTCCACATCCCAGGTCGGCCGGCCCTTCGCGGCAAAAGCCCCTGCCCAAACCTTGGCGCCAGGCACGGCCGAGCGGGAGCTTCCCCATATGCAGCTGTTTCTTGAGCGGTTCGGCTATCTGCAGCCCGGGTCGTACGAGACCGGTCATCTAGACCCCCGCACGTCCACCGCACTGAGGGCATACCAACGTTTTGCCGGACTAGAGCCAAGCGGGGAGTTCGACGCGGCAACCCGGGAGCAGATGAACACCGGGCGGTGCGGGATGCCCGATTTTACGCCGCAGTTCGCCACCATCGGGGCATGGGAGTGTCGGCAACTCACCTATGCCTTCGACGTGGGCACCCCCGATGTGCCCGGCACGGCGGAGCTCGACGCCGTCCGGGCCGCCTTCGCCACCTGGGCGTCAGCAACTGCCTTCAGTTTCGTGCAGGTGCGGCCCTACCAGTCGCCGGACATCGTGGTGGGCTGGCGGCCCGCGGATGATCCAGACCGCAGCATGGTCGGCGGCCTGATCGCGCATGCCGACTTCCCGCTCGGTTACGACCTGGTCACCTCGAGCCTGCCCAAGCCGGTGCACTTCGATTCCGACGAGGTGTCGTGGGGCGTGGATGGGTCAGCCTCAGCACACGATGTGGAGACCGCGGCACTGCACGAGATCGGCCACATCCTTGGTCTGCGCCATTCGGGTGACCCGGAGGCCATCATGTATCCCAGCATCCCGCGTGGATTTCTGCAGCGGTCACCGGCCGATGACGACCTGGCTGGCGTCCGGCGGCTCTACCCCGCCAGCAGCGTCCCCTCGGGCACCTACACCCTGATGCAGCAGCAGACCTTCCGATACCTGGACGCCCACGACTCCAGGAGCCGCGACTTCTCGGCTGTAACCCGTGACCAACAGAGAGACTCGAGCCAGCGATGGGTCATCGAGCCTGTCGCGGTGGTCGTGACGCTGCGTCAGCTCAACAGCGGCCGCTTCCTGGACGCGCACGAGTCCAACAGCCATGACTACGCAGTCGTCACTGAGGGAGCACGAGCTGTTGACTCTCAGCGCTGGGTCATGAAGCCCGCGCCAGGAGGCACCTCAACGCTCCAGCAGCTCAGCACCGCACGCTACCTGGACGCGCACGAGGCACGCGCCGACTTCGCGCTGATGACCCGGCCCGATCAGGACAACGACTCACAACGCTGGCACGTCGATCGAGTCGGCGACCGCCTCTTCACCCTCCGACAGGGCAGTTCGGGGCGGCTCGTCGAGGGCCTTGCCGCAAGTGACGACTTCTCCGTCGTGGCTCGAGACGGCCGGAACAACGACGCCCAGCGCTGGCTTATGGCCCACGTGGGCACGGTCTACACGCTTCGCCAGGAGAGCACTGGTCGATACCTGGACGCGCACACGAACCGGAGCGACTTCTCGGCGGTCACCCGGCAGGGTCGGGACAGGGACGGCCAGCGGTGGGTATTCCTCGCGCAAGGTGACGGGTCGTTCACCGTGCAACAGCTCGGCACGGGAAGGTTCCTGGATGCCTACGAGATCGGCCACGACTTCTCCGTCGTCACCCGCACCGCCCAAGACAACGCCAGCCAGCGATGGCTGCTCAACTCCCAGTGAACCGGAACGGAAACTTAACCCGTGAAACTTCAGTCGAACGCAGCAGAAGACCAAGGAATGCCCGCCAGCCTCACAGATATAGACCTGCTGCGCTACGCAGCATTTACCGACGACGGGATAGGCGGCAACCCCGCAGGCGTCGTCCTTGGCGCCGCAAGCCTCAGTGACGAGTCCTGCCTGGCCGTCGCGGCCCGCGCTGGCTACTCCGAGACGGCCTTCGTCGAAGAGAGTCCTGGAGCGAGAGAGTTTCGCGTGCGGTTCTTCAGCCCCCGTGCGGAGGTGGCGTTCTGCGGGCATGCCACCATAGCCACTGCTGTGGCCCTAGCGCAGTGTCACGGCGCCGGAACATTTCGGTTCCACACCCTGGCCGGTCCTATCGACGTGAGCACTCAGCCCACCGATTGCGGCTATTCCGCCACCTTGACCAGCGTGCCCACCCACACCCGGCCAGCCACGGATGACGAGGTGTCCGCAGCGTTGGAAGCTTTGCGCTGGAACGCTGGCGACCTCGATCCGAACTACTCCCCCCATGTGGCCTACGGTGGCAACGAGCATTTGGTGCTCGCTGCGGTCGATCGGGTTCGACTTGCCGAACTGGACTATGACTACCCGCGGCTCGACTCCCTCATGAGCAGACACGGGTGGACAACACTTCAGCTGGTGCACGCCCACGGACCGTTACTGTTCTCCTCCCGCAACCCCTTCCCGCCGGGGGGTGTCGTCGAAGATCCAGCCACCGGCGCTGCTGCCGCCGCCTTCGGCGGATATCTGCGCACCTTGGGGCTGGTCGACCTACCCGCTCGGGTCACGATGCTGCAGGGTCACGACATGGGGCGCCCTAGCCGACTGATCCTCGACTTGACCCATGACGACCGTGTCCAGGTCACAGGCGCGGCGACCATCATCTGAGGAAGACCCGTTGTTGCTGACGAGGGTTTGTAC